>CAZHGU010000163.1:0-4328 GCA_964532105.1 uncultured Alcanivorax sp.
GACCTGGCGCCGATAGGCGTCGAAGGCCTCAATGGCCTCATCCATCTCCTTCAAGCGCTTGTCCGTCTCTTGCCACTGCTCGCGCAGCGACTGCAGCTCTTTCAGCTGTTTTTCATACCGGGCGTCGGCGGCTTCCAGCTGTTGTACCGTGTCCGCCAGCATGTCCACCTGGGTCTGGGTCTTGCCCTGTTCACTCGACGCCTGTTTCACCTCTTCACGCAAAGTGGAGATGTCACCGCGCAGCGATTCCATGTTCTTCTCCAGCTCGGCGGTGGTGCTCTCCAGCGAACCAATGGCCTTTTCATTGTCCTTGATCCAGCCCCGGTTGCGCTTGTTGCTCACATCCCAGAGCTTGCGGATTTCATCCATTTGGTCCTGGAGCCGGCTCTGGAGGCTGTTCTCGGACTGACTGAGCGTTTCGTCCGTGGCGGAAACCAGCGATTCCAGATTATCCAGTCGTTGCCCCGAACGGTCCATGGCGGTTTCGAGGCGGTCGCGCAGATCCGTGATCTCGCGATAGGTCCAGGCTCCCATAACCAGCACCAGAGCCAGCAGCGCGAGCGAAACCAGCAGCCAGGGCCCCTGGCCACCACCGCCGGAGCTCTTGCCGGAGGAACCGCCACCGCCGGGTTCCCGGGGCCCCTTGCCGCCCGGTTTCTTGCGTGGCTCGTCCGACCCGCCGGAGCGGGGGCCGGAACTGCGCCGGCCGGTACGTGGATCCTCCACCTCCAGGTTGCCGATATCGCCCACATTGGGGTCTTGTTCCCGGGACATAGATAGGACACCCTTATTGCTCGGAACCGGCAAGCTTAGCAGCCTGCGGCCGGTTTATCGAAAAGCCCGGGGCCATCCCGCCACCGGGATAGCCTCGAACAGGCGGATACCAGACCCTCAACCCCAAAAACAGAATAAACAAGAGAGGTGGACCTTGAAACGTTATCTTGTCCCGGCGCTGTTGTTGCTCGCATCACCGCTCCAGGCCGACCAGAAAATGGACATCATCCTGCAACAGGGCACCAGCGCCTACGAAGAGGCCAATTATCAGAAAGCCATGAACCATTTCACGGCCGGGCTGGTCTATTCCATGCAATCGGACAATCCACCCGCCTATCCGGCTTCCTACCTGTGCGCCATGTGGTACCACGGCAAGGGCGTGGAGCAGGACCGCACCCGGGCCCGCCGGGCCTGCGACGCGGCCCGGGGCGACAAGAGCGATTACCAGATGGAGCTCTTTCAGGGGGCGCTGGAGAAAAATGCCACCTCGGAGTCCACCCAGACTTTCAAGAAGGCCATGAAGGACGCCGCCGAAGCGCTCAAATGGTATCTGGGCCAGACGTCCAGCTCTTCCGGTTCGTCCGGCTCCGGCAACAGCGACAGCTGACGGTTCCGGTCCCCTGAGCGGGGCCCGGACAGTCACCGGGCCTCGTTGCGCCGCACCTCGAATTCCGTCACCGGACGCATTTCCAGGGTAGAGCCCGCCACATCGGCTTCCATCAGCATATTGGGCATACGGAAACCGCCCACCAGCAGCCAGAAGCGAGCTGTACACTCCTGACCGCCAGGCACCTGAACCTGGGTCCCTTCCAGCCGGCGACAGAGGTTATCCCCCTCCCGGATCCAGCCGTCATGGGCGGTGGACCAGCTCTGGCCCGCGGCCGAACGCAGCCCCGGCGGAACCGGATCCACATTGACGGGCTCGGCCGTGTGGTTGTCCAGGGTAACCTCCATGCGGAACTGATCACCGTAGACGCCGGGACGGCTCAACTTCGCCTGAATCACCAGCTCGCCGGCATTCTTCAGGGCCTTGTAGTGTGCCACGGTATCCCGATCCTCGCTCATGGACCGGCCCGCAGCCGTTTCCGCCCGATCCAGCTCGTCCTGAATGGCCTCCTCAAAAGCGGATTCCGTGGCCACGGCCCAGAGCGCGTCCCCCTGGCCGGCGCTGTCGCGGGTGAGATAACTCACCAGATGATGGATGCGCAGCAGGCCGTTATCGCCATAACTGGTGCACACCAGCGCCGCCTGGCGGTGCAGACGCTCATCGCGCTCTTCTTCCGCCTTGTCCTGCAACCGGCGTATGGCGGCGTTGATGTCGCTGTTGAGCGTGCGACTGAGCGCGTCGCCAAGATAGAGCGTAATGGGCCCGTCCCGCCCGGCCAGGGCCCGAAGCTGGTGCTCGCGGATATCCTCGGGCGCCAGGCGGAACTGATCACTGCTGGTTTGCACACTGCCGCCGTAGGCCCGCTGGCACTGGGTGCTCAGGGTCTCGACGAACTGATCCCGCGCGAGCGTATCGGCGGACACCTCCGCCAGGAACCGATCATTATCCAGCGAGCTCACGGAACCGCCGTCCGCCTGGGCCAGCGATTCCGCCAGTGGCCGGATGGAATTGGACTCGCGCGCCAGATCCCGGATGGCCTGTTCGCTCAGCGGCGCGCAACCCGCGACCAGGACCACGGACAATACCCAGAAACGAAATGTCGATCTGTTCATGATTCCCCCATTGATGAACAACCCCGAAGGTGGCCGGCTTTCTTGTGGACAGGGACCGGCTCGCCATCACGAGGCCATGAACGAAACCTAGCAGAGCCGGCGGCGGAAGAAAATGAGCCCGGACACACAAAAAAGGGGCCCGAAGGCCCCTCGTGCTGCCGAATCAACCCGAAGGGGCTGATCAGCCGGCATAGTTCTTCGCCGCGAAGTCCCAGTTCACCAGCTTCCAGAACGCGGCCAGATAGTCGGGCCGGGAGTTGCGGTAGTCGATGTAGTAGGCATGCTCCCACATGTCCACCGTCAACAGCGGCGTCTGGCCCTTGCCGTGGGCGATGGGCGTATCCGCGTCGTCGGTATTGACGATTTCCACGGACCCGTCCTTGTTCTTCACCAGCCAGGTCCAGCCGGAACCGAAATTGCCGACGGCGGTGGTATTGAAGGTCTGCTTGAAATCATCGAAGGAGCCATAGGCCTTCTTGATGGCCTCGGCCAGCTCGCCGCTCGGCTCGCCGCCGCCCTCGGGGCTCATGCTGTTCCAGTAGAAGGTGTGGTTCCACACCTGGGCCGCCTGATTGAACAGCTTGCCCGAGGCATTGCTGATGATTTCTTCCAGCGACTGATTTTCCTTGTCCGTGCCCTCAACCAGGCTGTTAAGGGTATTCACATAGGTCTGGTGATGCTTGCCGTAGTGATATTCCAGTGTTTCCTGCGAAATATGCGGTTCCAGCGCGTCTTTGGCATACGGAAGCGGAGGCAGTTCGAAAGCCATATTCTCGTCCCCTGACAGGTTGCGGATTCATCTTCCGGCCCGGCGGGCCGGCCCGATCATTTGTTCGAAATTTCGAGGTTGACCTTCCGACCTCATGGCCGGGAAGCATAGCAACCCCGCTGGCAGGGCACCATATGGGGACGGCGCCCCTGTGTCTCAAGTACAATAGCCGCACTTCGCCCGACCGGTTGCTCACACGATAACCGACACGGACTCCGGTTTCACGCCTGCACCACCGGGGTGCAGCTGTTTGCGCAACCGCCGCGGGCACAACCGTTTCAGCAGCAGGAGAAAGCAATGGCCGATGATGCAGTGGTAATCGTAAACGGCGCGCGTACCGCCATGGGCAGTCTGCAGGGCAAACTGGCGCCGGTATCGGCGCCGCGGCTAGGCGCCGTCAGTATCGGCGAGGCCATCCGGCGCTCCGGGCTGGAACCCGCCGATATTCAGGAAGTCATCATGGGCTGTGTCCTGCCCGCCGGGCTGGGCCAGGGCCCGGCGCGTCAGGCCATGCTCCAGGCGGATATCCCCGCCAGCTCCGGGGCCACCACCATCAACAAGCTCTGCGGCTCGGGCATGAAAGCCACCATGTTCGCCCATGACCTCATCAGGGCCGGCACCAATGACCTCATGATCGCCGGCGGCATGGAGTCCATGTCCAATGCCCCCTATCTGCTGGACAAGGCCCGCGCCGGCTACCGCATGGGTCACGGCCGGGTGCTGGACCACATGTTCCTGGACGGACTGGAAGACGCGGAGACCAGCAAGCTCATGGGGGCCTTCGCCCAGGAAATGGCGGACCAGAAGGGCATTACCCGCGAAGATATGGACGAATTCGCCATTGCCTCGCTCCAGCGCGCCCAGCAGGCCATTGCCGAGGGCTGGTTCGAAGACGAGATCGTGCCCGTGACCTACGAAACCCGCAAGGGCGAGGTCACGGTGGATACGGACGAACAGCCGAGCGAGACCAGCCTGGACAAGGTGCCCCAGCTCAAGCCCGCCTTCGCGAAAGACGGCACCGTCACCGCCGCCAACGCCAGCTCCATTTCCGACGGCGGCAGCGCCC
>CAZHGU010000164.1:0-4321 GCA_964532105.1 uncultured Alcanivorax sp.
CCTGGACTGCAGGATCACGCTCTGGGCCGTGATGTCGGCGGTCAGATCACCGAGCTTCTTGGCATCCTTGCGGATCGCCTTCTCGTCATAATCCGGGCCCACATGCTCGCCCATCTTCTGCTGCAGTTGCTGCGCTTCCTCGCGGCGCGAGTCCACCTTCTTGTCCATTTCGTCGAAGAGACCGCGCAGTTCTTCCTTCTGGTCGTCACTGAGATCCAGCAGCTGATCGAGCTGTTCCACCCGATCGGTCTGACCCTGACCGCCGCCGCCACCACCGCCGGGGGCCGGCATCTGTTGCGCCACGGCCGGATTACCCAGCGTCAGTGCAGCCAGGGCGGTTACCAGAAATCTTGCTGTTTTCATATCTTCACTCCGATTTGAATCGATCGCAGATTGGGGAGGCTAACTTGTTTGACGCCCCCTGCCCACCGTTGATTGGACGCCCTATCTCCGGGCTCGTTCGCCCGGATACAAAAAAGCCCGACCTGGGCCGGGCTTTCCCGTTGGCGACAAACGCCCTAGAGGTGCTTCTCCAGCTCCGGCACGGCCTCGAAGAGATCCGCCACCAGGCCGTAATCGGCCACCTGGAAAATGGGCGCTTCCTCGTCCTTGTTGATCGCCACAATCACCTTGGAGTCCTTCATGCCCGCCAGGTGCTGAATGGCGCCGGAGATGCCCACGGCCACATACAGCTGGGGCGCGACGATCTTGCCCGTCTGGCCCACCTGCATGTCGTTGGGCACGAAACCGGCATCCACGGCCGCGCGGGACGCGCCCACGGCCGCGCCCAGCTTGTCGGCCACGCGGTAGAGAATCTCGAAGTTCTCGCCGCTGCCCAGACCACGGCCGCCGGAGATGACGATATCCGCCGCGCCCAGGTCGGGGCGATCGGACTGCGCCAGCTCCTCGTTGACGAAGCTGGAGATGCCGGCGTCCTTCGCGATGTCGACATTCTCCACGCTCGCGGAACCACCTTCGCCCGAGGCCGGATCAAAGGAGGTGCCGCGCACCGTGATCACCTTTGTGGCGTCACTGGACTGCACGGTGGCGATGGCATTACCCGCATAGATGGGCCGGCGGAAGGTGTCTTCCGATTCCACGCCCAGAATGTCGGAAATCTGGGCCACATCCAGCTTCGCCGCCACGCGCGGCATGAAGTTCTTGCCCACACTGGTGGCCGCCGCCAGCACATGGCTGTAATCGCCCGCCAGCTCGGTGACCAGATCGCCCACATTTTCGGCCAGCTGATGGGCATAGGCGTCGTTGTCCGCCAGCAGCACCTTGCGCACGCCTTCGGCTTTTGCCGCTTCCTCGGCCACGGCGCCACAGTCCTTGCCCGCTACCAGCACATCGATATCGCCGCCGATCTGCTTGGCGGCGGCCAGCGCGCTCAACGTCACCTTGTCGAGCGCGGCGTTGTTGTGTTCGGCGTAAACCAGAATACTCATCAGAGCACCTTCGCTTCGTTTTTCAGTTTGTCCACCAGCTCTTCGACGGACTCCACGGTGATGCCTGCTTCACGCTCCGGCGGCGGCTCCACTTTCAGTGTCTGAACGCGCGCCGCGAAGTTTACGCCCAGCTCGTCCGGCGTGAGCGTGTCGAGCTGCTTCTTCTTCGCCTTCATGATGTTGGGCAGCGAAGCATAGCGCGGCTCGTTGAGGCGCAGGTCGGTGGTCACGACCGCGGGCAGATTCAGCTCGAGGGTCTGCAGGCCGCCGTCGATTTCGCGGGTCACCTTGACCTTGCCCTCTTCCACATTGACCTCGGAGGCAAAGGTGCCCTGGGGCATGCCCGCCAGTGCGGCCAGCATCTGGCCGGTCTGATTGTTGTCGTCGTCGATGGCCTGCTTGCCCATGATGATCAGACCGGGCTCTTCACGGTCGACGATCGCCTTGAGCGCCTTGGCCACTTCCAGCGACTCGGTTTCCTGATCGGTTTCCACCAGGATAGACCGATCGGCGCCCAGCGCCATGGCCGTACGCAACTGTTCCTGAGCCGCCTTCTCGCCCACGGTGACGGCAATAATCTCGGACGCCACGCCCTGTTCTTTCAGACGCACCGCCTCTTCCACCGCGATTTCACAGAAGGGGTTCATGGCCATTTTCACATTGGCGAGATCAACGCCGGAGTTGTCCGCTTTCACGCGAACCTTGACGTTGTAATCAATGACTCGCTTGATGGGTACAAGAACCTTCATAGGATCCTCGGAATGATTTCCACTGGATGATTTGTAGAACAGGAGGCGGAACCGGGGCCACCCCCGCGCGAGAGCCGGTATCTTGAACGCGCGCGTTGCGCGGGTCAATAGGCCGGAGTTGCGTAACTGGATGATTTTGCTGCAAATCAAAAGCCTGCACACCGCTGGAAACAGCGGCGCTTTTCCTTGAAAATCAAATAGTTCGGCACCCGGAATTCAAACGATTGTCCAACGCGCACCGGGTCGCCGGTAGAGTCCACCGCGCTGGGCCGATATACTGCGCGGCCACAGCCCGGCGTGAGCGCGTGTTTGCACCCCCACGCCGGACAGGCCAGGAATACCGCTGAACGATGAGCCCATGGCGGCGTAGCGGTTACCCAATCAACGATGGAGGAGACAAGCCTGTGGAACGCGAATCGATGGAAGTCGATGTAGTCATCGTGGGCGCGGGCCCGTCCGGTCTGGCCACCGCCTGCCGTCTGGGCCAGCTCGCCCGGGATAACGGCCAGGAACTGAGCGTGGTGGTCGTGGAAAAGGGCGCCGAGGTGGGTGCCCATATCCTCTCCGGCGCCGTGTTCGAGCCGCGGGCGTTGAACGAGCTCTTCCCCAACTGGAAGGAACTGGGCGCGCCGCTGAACACCGAAGTCAAGGACGACGACATCCTGTACTTCACCGGCGCGGACAAGGGCGCCAAAGTGCCCGGCCCCTTTGCCCCCAAGACCATGCACAACGAGGGCAACTACATTATCTCGCTGGGCAACCTCTGCCGCTGGCTGGGCGAACAGGCCGAGGCGCTGGGTATCGAGATCTTCCCGGGCTTCCCCGCCTCCGAAGTGCTCTATCACGACGACGGCTCGGTCAAGGGCATTGCCACCGGCGACTTCGGCATTGATCACAACGGTGAGCCCAAGGACGGCTACATGCCGGGTATGGAACTGCATGCCAAGTACACCGTCTTTTCCGAGGGCTGCCGGGGTCACCTGGGCAAGCAGTTGCAGCAGCAATTCAACCTGCGCGACGAAGCCGACCCCCAGCACTACGGCCTGGGCGTGAAGGAGCTCTGGGAAATCGACCCGGAAAAACACCAGCAGGGGCTGGTCATTCACACCGCCGGCTGGCCGCTGAGCGAAACCGGCACCGGCGGGGGCGGTTTCCTGTACCACATGGAAGACAACCTGGTTTCGCTGGGCCTGATCACGGATCTCAATTACGACAATCCGTATGTCTCGCCCTTCGAAGAAATGCAGCGCTGGAAGACCCATCCGCAGATCAAGCAGTACCTGGAAGGCGCCAAGCGCGTCAGCTATGGAGCCCGGGCGATTACCAAGGGCGGTCCGCAGTCGCTGCCGCGCATGGCCCTGCCCGGCGGCCTGCTCATTGGCTGCAATGCCGGCACGCTCAACACGGCCAAGATCAAGGGCAACCACACGGCCATGAAATCCGGCATGGTGGCCGCCGAGGTTCTGGCTGAAGCGATTCAGGGCGGACGCGCCAACGACGAGCTGACCGAGTACAAGGAGCAGTTCGAGAAGAGCTGGGTCCATGAAGAGCTGGTGCAGCAGCGCAACTTCGGTCCGGCCCAGCACAAGCTGGGCAGCTTCCTGGGCGCGGCCTTCGCCTTTGTGGATCTCAATATCTTCAACGGCAAGCTGCCGTTCACCCTGCATGATCGCACGCCGGATCACGCCACCCTGAAGCCGGCGGATCAGTGCAAGCAGATCGAATACCCCAAGCCGGACGGCAAGTTCACGTTCAACCGGCTGGACTCGGTGTTCATCTCCAACACCAACCACGAGGAAGACCAGCCCTGCCATTTGCAGCTGCAGGACCCGGATATTCCCATCCAGCAGAATCTGCCGAAATACGCCGAACCGGCGCAGCGCTATGGCCCGGCCGCGGTCTATGAGGTGGTGGAGGACGAGGATACGGGCGAGCCGAAATTCCAGATCAATGCCCAGAACTGTGTCCACTGCAAGACCTGCGACATCAAGGACCCGGCCCAGAATATCAACTGGGTCACCCCGGAAGGCGGCGGCGGGCCCACCTACCCCAATATGTAGGCCCGACCTGCCGACCCAGACGTCGCAAAACGCCCGGATGGCAAAGCCTCCGGGCGTTTTTTAT
>CAZHGU010000165.1:0-1993 GCA_964532105.1 uncultured Alcanivorax sp.
TCCGGAAACAGATGATGCTCGATCTGGTGGCTGAGGTTGCCCGACATCACATGGAAGAGCGGTCCGCCGGAGATATTGGCCGAACCCAGCAGCTGGCGCACATACCACTGGCCCTTGGATTCGTTTTCCACCTGTTCCTCGGTGAAGTTGTAGACGTCATCCGGGAAGTGGCCGCAGAAGATGATCACGAAGGCCCAGATGTTGCGGATGATGTTGGCCGCGAAGTTGGCGCCGGCCACCAGCAGGAAAATCGTGAGCGGTGATTCCGGAACAACGAACGAAATCGGAATGGCCACCAGCGCCGCCAGCCCGGGCCACATGATGTAGTCCTTGCGCACCTGGCCCCAGACCTTGCGCCCGATATGCTTCATCAGCGGCGCGATCTCGCGCGGTTTCTTGCGTTTTTCGGCTACATCAATCAGCGCCTGTTCGTGCAGGGCCACACCTTCCTCGAAGAACAGCATCAGCAGCACAAAGTACACCGGCTGCAGCAGATAGCGGGGCTGCCAGGGCTGCATGGGGGTGACACGCATGATGCCGTAGCCCACGTCCAGATCCTTGCCCACCACATTGGTCCAGGTGTGATGCACCACATTGTGCGAATGCATCCACCGGTCCGACGGACTCATGGTGTCCCATTCCCAGGTGTTGGACTGGATCTCCGGATCCTTCATCCAGTCCCATTGCGCATGGAGCACGTTATGCGCGATCTCCATGTTCTCCAGGATCTTGGCCAGGCCCAGCAGGATCGTGCCCAGTGCCATCACGATGAGCGCGGACGCCCAGCCGGCCAGCGCATGGGGCCAGGCCGGCAACAGGAAAAGGCTGGCATAGATGATCAGCCGGCCCGTCAGCGCCATGATCCGCTGGGTGCGGATCAGGCGCAGGATATAGAGCCGGTCCTTCTCGCCCCGCGAGGCCATGGTCTCGTAATAGATTTCGTCCATTTCACGGCCGAACTCCTCGAGCTGCTCGTCAGTGAGATCCACCGGCAATGGTTCGCGCTTGCTCATGAGGGACTCCTAGTCCGGATATTTTACCAAATGCCCTGTAATTCGCGCCGTGGATGCTCGTCGTCAGGCGTGCTCGCGAGGAAAGCCGTAGCGGGGACTACGGCTGACTGAGCATGTGCGCCTGACGGCGAGCAGACCAAGCGAAGTGCAGGGCAAACGTAACCGTATGATCGTACCCTGTCGCAGGACGCCTCTGAAAAGCCCGTATCGTCACGCTTACCTTCGGTTATGAGAGTGATTTGGTGAAACATCCGGGCTAAAGTTCCAGTTCGCAGTCGCCGGCTGCCGCGCAGACACAGACCTGAACGGTGGAGCCGGGTTCATCAATGGTTTCGCCGTTGCGCAGATCGCGCACGCGGCCGGATTTCAGGGTGGTGTTGCAGGTGTGGCAGATGCCCATGCGGCAGCCGTGGGGCGGGTTCATGCCCACGTCCTCGGCGATGCGCAGCAGGTTGGTCTGGCCATCCGCCTGTGCTTCGATGTCGCTGCTGGCAAAACGCACCTGCCCGCCCGCGGCGTCGTCGGGAATGCCGGACAGCTCGGCGCGGAAGCGTTCGATATGCAGTTTGTGCGACAGGCCCGCCTCTTCGAAGACATCTTCCACCGCGGCCAGCAGTCCCGGCGGGCCACAGGCATAGCAGTCGCGCTCGCGCCAGTCCGGGCAGAGCTCGTCCAGGTTGTCGCGGGTAAAATAGTGCCTGTCCGCGTCGTCCTTGCGGGTGTGAATCTCGCGCAGATGATAATGCGCCTGCTCCGCGTCCATCTGCCGCAGCTGCTTGCCGAAGATGGTGTCGAACTCGTGCGGCGCATAGTGAATGTGCACCGAATCCGGCAATTTCTTCTGCAGCACCATGCTGCGCAGCATGCTCATTGACGGCGTGATGCCGCTGCCGGCGGTAATGAACAGCGGCCGGATAGGCGAGGCGTCCGGCAGATAGAAATCCCCCTGGGGCAGGCCCACGGGAATATGATCGCCCACC
>CAZHGU010000165.1:2003-4311 GCA_964532105.1 uncultured Alcanivorax sp.
CTGGAGGTTGCGCACGATGTAGTGTGAGAGCCGGCCGCCGTAGATCATCTTGAACGTATTGGTAAAGCAGCCGTCGTCGCGTTCCGGCGGCTAGGAAATGGTATAGGTACGCGTGTAATGCCGGCCGTCCACCGGAATGCCCACGCGGATATGCTGGCCCGGCCGGTGACGGCGCCAGTGGGCACCGGGCCGGAGCGTAATGGTGCGCGCGTCTTTCGTTTCGTCCCAGACGTCCACCACCTTCGCCTGCAGCCGGTGCGTGGTCCAGAGCGGATTCACCAGCTCCACATAGTGCGAGGTGCGCAGCGGGTAGGCGAACATGTCCGTAATGGCCGAGAGTTTCGCCAGCCAGCCCTCGCGTGGTGCTCGTTCCGGTTCCTGCAGGCTCATGTCCGGTCCCCTGTCGTTATTATCGTGAACAGGCGTTCACTTTAGCCGGAAACACAGCTCCCGAAAAGGGTTGGGGGAAAGCTGGCCCGAACGGAATGACGAATGGTGATTGCCGGGTTCGGGGACCGGCGTCGGCACCGGGGCGGCCCGCACCCGGGTGCTTGCCCATAAGCGCAATCAGGGCCATCAACGGGCGGATCGGGTTCAACAGCCTGCTAGTATGCACAAACGCCGTTCAGAGCAATGACTCAGCCCCGGCCAGTCTCGACCCGGCGCCCGGGATACGAGGCGAACCAGTTCCGGGCGTTGTGACGGCAGCCCCTCTGACGCCGGAGTACGGGAACGTCTTATGCAGCAAGATTTTCGGGTTTTGCTTCTGTGTCTTGTCGGGCTTGCCCTGACTCCCACATCCATGGCCGCCACGGCCAACCTGTCCTGGGACAATGATCTGTTCACAGCCCGCGACCGGGGTTACACCAATGGCCTCAAGTTCGCCCTGTTAGGCACATCGGCGGAACGGGATGAACAATGCCGTTTCTGCCTGGCGCGAAAAGCCCGGGATCATCTTTCCCTGCTTCCCGGGATTGGCGCCGGCAACAGCCAGCATGCACTCGGCTTCAGCCTGCGCCAGCTGATGACCACGCCCGAGAATATTGAAGCGGCCGATCCCGATTTCGACAGCACCCCCTACGTGGGCTATCTGAACGCCCGCGCGGGCCTGTGGAGCTGGAACCGGACCCGGATTACCGGGTACAGCCTTATGGCCGGGGTCGTGGGGCCGGAATCCCGCGCAGCACAATCCCAGGAACTGGTCCACGAGATCACCGGCAGCACCCAGCCCCGGGGCTGGGATCATCAACTGGGCACGGATGCTGTGGGCGGTCTCGAAGTCGTTCACGCACGCAAATTTTTCGCGTCCGGGGACTCCGGCGAACGCGAACGGGACATGAGCTGGTTTGGCGCCGTGCGCGCCGGTAACTTTGTCACCAACGCCCGTCTGGGGCTGGCCTGGCGCACCGGCGTCAACCTGCCGGTCAATTTTGTTCCGGACTATTCCGGCATTTCCTCGTCCGTGGGCCTGCCCGGCGCCCTCGAGGTGCCGGGAAGCGGCTGGACGCTATTTGCCGGCATGCAGGCGGAATGGATGCCCCGGTTTTATCTGGAAGAGGAATCCGGCCCCTACAACTATGATCAGCGCTCCCTGGTGGGGCACGCCGGCGGGGGCGTGGGCTGGCACACGCCCGGCTTTCAGGTGAACTTGACCCTGCGCGCATCCACCGCGCAAACCCGGACACGCGATCGATCACTGTCGTTTGGCAATATTGCATTCACCTGGCGGATGTAACCGTTCGGCCATGCTCTACGGCGACGGCTGTCAGCTACCGGAAAAGTAGTCCCGCATCCAGGCAAAGAGGGTATCCACGGTCACCTCGTTGAACGCCATCTGCTGAAAATCATTGCCCGCTTCCTGATCCAGATCGGTGAATTGATAGAGCAGGCTGTCGGGGTATTCGTCGTGCAGGATCAGCAGGATGCGCCGGCGGGTCTGCAGGCAGTCCACATTGATCATGTCCGCGGGAATACCCACCTCGCGCATGCCGCTGCGCAGGCTCACCATGGGGTTGATGTCCGCGTACTGCTCCTGAATCCGGGCATGGGCGGTCTCGGTCAGATCGGACAGGGTTTCCAGGGCGGATTGGCTCATGGCAACAGACAGGTCGTTGAAGGATGCGGGCGGTAAAAGCGCCGATTGAACCTGAGTGTAGCAGACACGGCGCCGGTGCCGGGCAGGGTGTCGCAAAAGCGTGAAAACACAGGATGCCGGGGTGTTTCTGCTGTGGGAGCGGCATCCTTGCCGCGACCAATCCCGGGCCAGTCGCGGCAAGGATGCCGCTCCCCCAATGTACAATCCCTTTTG
>CAZHGU010000166.1:0-4288 GCA_964532105.1 uncultured Alcanivorax sp.
TGGATATCGGTCAGTGCCGGATCGATATCGGCAAGCTGGCCGTGGCGTTCAAGGAGGACACCCGGGGCCTGTCGGCGGCGGATTTCGTGCGCGAACAACTCGCCGAAGCGGTGGAGAAAAAGGGCCCGCAACCCGAGCAGCAGGATGTGGTGCTCTACGGCTTCGGCCGGATCGGGCGTCTGCTGGCGCGGCTGCTGATCGAAAAGGCGGGCAGCGGCAATGGCCTGCGGCTGAAGGCGGTCGTGGTCCGCGGCGGCGGCAAGGATGATCTGGCCAAGCGCGCCAGTCTGTTGCGCCGGGATTCGGTGCATGGCCCCTTCGGCGGCACCATCGGCCTGGATTACGAAGACAACGCCATTATCGCCAACGGCAACTTCTTCAATATCATTTATGCCGACGATCCTGCCTCCATCGATTACACGCAGTACGGCATCCAGAACGCCATTGTGATCGACAACACGGGGAAATGGCGTGACGAGGAAGGGCTGAGCCAGCATCTGCAGGCGAAGGGTGTCTCCCGGGTGATTCTCACCGCCCCGGGCAAGGGCAACCTCAAGAATATCGTCCATGGCGTGAACAACGGCCTGATCACCGATGACGACCGGATCATCTCCATGGCCAGCTGCACGACCAATGCCATTGTGCCGCCGCTCAAGGCACTGAGTGACAGGTTTGGCATCGAGCACGGCCATGTGGAAACGGTGCACGCCTACACCAATGATCAGAATCTGCTGGACAACTACCACAAGGCGGACCGGCGCGGCCGGGCGGCGCCGCTGAACATGGTGCTCACCGAAACCGGGGCGGCCTCGGCGGCGGCCAAGGCGTTGCCGGAGCTGCAGGGCAAGCTCACGGGTAATTCCATCCGTGTGCCCACGCCCAATGTGTCCATGGCCCTGCTGCATCTGACCCTGGACCGGGACACCAGCCTGGATGAGATCAATGATTATCTGCAGTGGGTGTCGCTGCACTCGGATCTGCAGCGCCAGGTGGACTACATCAGCTCGCCGGACGCGGTCTCGACGGATTTCGTGGGCTCGCGCCACGCGGCCGTGATCGACGCCGAGGCCACCATCGTCAACGGCCGGCATGTGGTGCTCTATGTCTGGTACGACAACGAGTTCGGCTACAGCTGCCAGGTGGTGCGTGTCCTCCAGCAGATCTCGGGGGTGGAATTTCCGTCCTATCCGCGGGACTGAAAGCCACGGACGTGAATTCCGGGTCCGCGCTGGCGTTGGGCGGGTGCGGTCATTATAATTGCGCTCGCCGATGGCTCGGCGGGCCCGTCCGGTTTTCCCGTCGGTCTTTCCGGTCCGGGTTTTCAGCGGTGCTGCCGGGGCTCCTCGGAGTCCGGATTTTCGAACGATTCAGGTTGGGCAAATCCTATGATCAGAATCAAACGGGGGCTGGATCTTCCCATCGCTGGTGCGCCCCGCCAGACGGTGGAGAATGGCCCCGGTGTGCATTCGGTCGCCGTGCTGGGCGGCGAATATACGGGCATGAAGCCCACCATGGAGGTCAACGAGGGCGACCAGGTCAAAAAGGGTCAGCTGCTGTTCACGGACAAGAAGACCGAGGGGGTACGCTACACGGCCCCGGCGGCGGGCACCATCCGGGCCATCAACCGGGGCCGCAAGCGGGTGCTCCAGTCCGTGGTCATCGATGTGGCGGAGCAGGAAGACGAGGAGAACTTCCAGTCTTTTTCCGCCGATCAGCTGGACGGACTGAGCCGGGAGCAGGTGCGGGATCAGCTGGTGGAATCCGGCGAGTGGACCCTGCTGCGCACCCGGCCCTTCGGCAAGGTGCCCACGCTCGACAGCCAGCCCAATTCCATTTTCGTCACCGCCATGGACACCAATCCGCTGGCGCCGGATCCGGCGGTGGTGATCCGCGAGCAGGAAGAGGCCTTCCGTGCCGGGCTGAAGGTGCTCAGCAAGCTCACCGAGGGGCCGGTCTGGGTCTGCCGCCGGCCCGATGACGGCGCACCCGGATTCAGCGGCGGCCAGATACGCGAGGAGACTTTTGCCGGTCCCCATCCCGCGGGCAACGCGGGCACGCATATTCATTTCCTGGATCCCGTGGGGCCGTTCAAGGAGGTCTGGAGCATCGGTTATCAGGCCGTGATCGCCATCGGGCATCTGTTTACCGAAGGACGCCTGTACACGGATCGGGTGATTGCGCTGGCCGGTCCGCGGGTGAAGGATCCGCGCCTGGTGCGCACGCGCGTCGGCGCCAGCCTGGAGGATCTGACGGCGGGCGAGGTTCATGACGACGCCGAGAACCGGCTGATTTCCGGTTCCGTGTTCGGCGGCCACAACGGCCGGGGGCCGCTGGCCTGGCTGGGCCGGATGGTGAATCAGCTGTCCGTGCTGCGCGAGGGGCGTGATCGCTATTTCCTGGGCTATCTGTCGCCCGGACTGGAGCGGCACTCGGTCAAGAATATCTATCTGTCGAAGCTCATGCCCGGCCGGAAACTGCCTTTCACCACCACCACCAACGGCAGTGAACGCGCCATGGTGCCGGTGGAAAGCTACGAGGATGTCATGCCCCTGGATGTTCTTCCCACGCCCTTGCTGCGCAGTCTGATCGTGGGCGACACGGATTCGGCCCAGGCGCTGGGCGCGCTGGAGCTGGTGGAAGAGGATCTGGCCCTGTGCACCTATGTGTGCCCCGGCAAGTACGAGTACGGCCCGATTCTGCGGGACAACCTGAGCACGATCGAGGTGGAGGGCTGAGATGGGGCTGAGATCCTTTATTGACCGAAAGATCGCGCCGCACTTTCACGAAGGCGGGCAGCTGGAGCGGTATCACACCTTCTACGAGATGTTCGATACCATGCTCTATTCGCCGTCCAGCGTGACGCGGGCGACGTCTCATGTGCGCGACGGGCTCGATCTCAAGCGCATCATGATGACGGTCTGGTTCGCCGCGCTGCCGGCGCTGCTCTTCGGCCTGTACAACGCCGGGTATCAGGCGAACTTCCAGATCGCGCAGGGTTTCGAGCCCATGGACGGCTGGCGCACCGACCTGGTGGCGGCGCTGACCGGCTTCAATGCCGATAGCTGGCTGTCGAATCTGCTCCACGGCGCCGTCTTCTATATTCCCATCTTTATTACCACCTATCTCACCGGCGCCTTCTGGGAAGGACTGTTCGCCTGGAAACGCGGCCATGAAGTCAACGAAGGCTTTTTCGTTACCGGTATTCTGTTCACGCTCATCGTGCCGCCGGCCATTCCGTTGTGGCAGGTGGTGCTGGGTGTGTCCTTTGGTGTAGTGATCGGCAAGGAAATCTTCGGCGGTACCGGCAAGAACTTTCTCAACCCGGCGCTGACCGGCCGCGCCTTCCTGTACTTTGCCTATCCGGCCTCCATGAGCGGCGACGCCGCCTGGACGGCGGTGGACGGCTTCAGCGGCGCCACGCCCCTGACTGTCGGTGCCCAGGAAGGCATGGGTGTGGTTCATGATCAACTGACCTGGTTCGACGCCTTCTTCGGCTTCATGCAGGGCTCCATCGGGGAGGTCTCCACCTTCTGCATCCTGCTGGGCGGTGTCGTGCTGCTGACGATGCGCATCGCTTCCTGGCGCATCGTGGCCGGCTGCATCCTGGGTGCTGCCGCACTTTCGACGCTTTTCAATGTCATAGGCAGCGAAACCAATCCGATGTTCGCCATGCCCTTCTACTGGCACCTGGTGCTGGGCGGCTTCGCCTTCGGTCTCATCTTCATGACCACCGACCCGGTGTCGGCCAGCATGACGAATACCGGGCGCTGGTGGTTCGGTGCCCTGATCGGCGTCATGTGCATATTGATTCGCGTGGTCAATCCGGCTTTCCCGGAGGGCATGATGCTGGCGATTCTCTTCGCCAATCTCTTTGCGCCCATGATTGACCACATCGTGGTTCAGGCCAATATCAAGAGGAGGATGGCTCGTGTCTAAGGATACAATCAGCAACACACTCCTGGTCGCCTTCTTCGTCTGTCTGGCCTGTGCCGTGGTGGTATCCACCGCCGCCGTGGTATTGAAACCCCTGCAGCAGACCAACCAGTTGCGCGATCGCCAGGAAAACATCCTGTCCGCCGCCGGCCTGCTCAAGGAGGGCGTGCCACTGCCAGAACAGTTCGAGAAGGTCGATACGCGTATGGTGGACCTGCGCAGCGGCCAGTTTACCCAGGAGGTTGATCCGGACAGCTATGAGCCTTACAAGGCCGCTGCCAGCACCGAGGGCGAGCTGTCGCAGAGCTTCGAGGAGCTGGGCGCCTATGGAACGATGCAGGCGGCGCTCACGGGA
>CAZHGU010000167.1:0-4275 GCA_964532105.1 uncultured Alcanivorax sp.
AGTCCGCCAAGGCCAGCTATGAAGCGCGCGGCAAGACCCTGGGCATTATCGGCTACGGCAATATCGGCGCCCAGTTGAGCGTGCTGGCCGAATCGCTGGGGCTGCGCGTGCGCTATTACGACGTGGTGCCCAAACTGTCCCTGGGCAACGCACAACAGGTGAACAGTCTGGACGAACTGCTCGAACAGTCCGATGTCGTGAGCCTGCATGTTCCGGACACCGCCCAGACGCAGTGGATGATCGGCGAACGCGAACTGCGGACCATGAAACCCGGTTCCTACCTGATCAACTATGCGCGCGGCAAGTGCGTGGACATCGACGCACTCAGCAAGGTACTGGACGAAGGCCATCTCGCCGGCGCGGCCATTGATGTCTTCCCGGAAGAACCGGCCAGCAATGATGACGAATTCGTCTCGCCGCTGCGCGCATTCGACAATGTGCTGCTGACGCCACACGTCGGCGGCTCCACCCAGGAAGCCCAGGAGAACATCGGCGCGGAAGTCTCCGAAAAACTGATCCTGTATTCGGACAACGGCTCCACCCTGGGCTCGGTGAACTTCCCGGAAGTGTCGCTGCCGGCGCACCCGGGCATGCACCGCCTGCTGCATATCCACCAGAACATCCCGGGCGTGCTGACCCAAATCAACACCATCTTCTCCGAAAACGACATCAACATCGCCGCCCAGTACCTGCAGACCAACGAGGACGTGGGCTATGTGGTGGTGGACGTGGACAAGGAGTACTCCCAAATGGCGCTGGAAAAACTCCGCGGCATCGAGGGCACCATCATGACGCGGGTTCTTTTCTAGGGAGGAACCTCTAATCCGTTCGTTGACTGACTTTTCCGGAGCCGAGGTACCAACCCCGGGACTCGACACAGCCCCTGTAATGGGGCTAGCTTTGAAGGGCCGCCTTGAGCGGCCCTTTTTTATGGACGAGGTACCCCCAGTGCCGGCGAACCGGATCCTGCTCATCGTCATGGCCGTGCTGCTGCACGGCTGTGCCTCCACCTCGGTATTCCAGCCGTATCCGCGTCAGGCGGAAACATGGAAAGCGGCGGTTCATGATGGCCGCCTCGAGCAGGCCCGGAAAAAGCTGGAAAAGCGCACCGATTCCGCCGACCGGCTGCTCTATCTCCAGGAACTGGGCCGTCTGGATCAGCTCACCAAGCACTACGACGCCAGCCTGGACGCCTTCAAGCGGGTCTTCGAGCTCTACGAAGAAGGCGACGCGGAAGCGCGGTTCCGGGTCAGCGAGGCGGGCAGTGGCACCGCCAGCCTGCTCACCAATGACAACGCCATCCCCTATTCCGGCTATGCCTATGAACGGATCTTCGCCCATGGTTTCCAGGCACTGAACTATCTCGCCCGGGGCGATCCCCAGGGCGCGGCGGTGGAGTGGCGGCGCGCGGCCCTGGAACAGCGGGTGGCGGAACAGCAGCGCGAGGCGGCCATCGCCCGGGCGGAGGAAAAAGCCCGGGAAGAAGGCGTGGATCTCCAGCGGTACGATACACACTTCACCGGGCTGAACACGGCGGCCAGCGAAGTAAAGAGCGCGATCAACAATGCCTGGGTCTTCTATCTCTCCGGCGCCTTCCGTGAGGGCCGGGGCGAATACAACGACGCGCGGGTGGATTACAAGAAGGCGCTGGAGATGAATCCGGACAGCGAGATGCTGCGCGCCGATGTGGAACGGGTCACCGAGAAGATGGAGGGCCGTATCAATGATGATCGCGGTCTGGTGGTGGTGAGCTTTGAACAGGGTTTCGTGGCGCCGCGTCGCGAGGTCAGCGTTCCCATTCCCACCATTCACGGCTATTTCGCCGTGGCCTTCCCCACCTATGATCCCCGGGATTTCACGCCCGCCCGGCCGTTGCGCGTGCGGGCCGACGGCGAAACCCGGACCACGGAAGCGCTGGCCCCGGTGGGCCCCATGGCCGCTCGGGCGCTCAAGGAGCGGATACCGGCCATGCTGGTCCGCCAGACCCTGCGGGCGGCGGCCAAGTACGAGGCCCAGAAGCGTGCTCACGAACAGCTCGGCCCCTTCGCGGCTTTCACCACCCAGATCTACAACCTGGTGTCCGAACGTGCCGACCTGCGCTCCTGGCTGACCCTGCCCGCCCATGCCCAGGCCACCCGCCTGCGGCTGCCCGCCGGCGAGCATGAGCTGGAGTTGTCCGGTCCCGGTGGTGGTGCTACTGTTTCCGTACCCGTAACCGCCGGTGCCACCACCTTCGTGCGGGCCGTCCAGCCCGCGGGCGAACTGCGTGTGGAAGTCCTGCCGGCTCAGGAGGAACCCTGATGACATTCTTGCGCGCCATCCTCGTCGTCTGTACCACGGTGACACTCCTCGCGTGCTCCGCCAGCAACATGGTGCGCCAGGAACCCGATCCGTCCGGCGACGGTGAAGAGCAGCAGATCCTGCAGTCCAACAATGCCCTGCTGTACAACCGCTTGCGCGTCGTGGATACGAAAACCCGGAAAAAGAACGATCTGCTCCAGGTTCAGGCCACCCTGCGGAACCAATGGAAATTCGAGCTGGATTTCCAGTACCGGATCAAATGGTTCGACGCCGACGGCTTTGAAATCAACCCCGAGGGACAAACCTGGCGGCAACTGGTCATTCCCGGCAGCAATGAAACCAATGTCCAGGGCGTGGCGCCGAACAGCAAGGCGGACAGTTTCGAAATCTGGGTTCGCGAATGAACCCGCAACAGGAGAACGGCATGCGTACGCTAATGCTGGTTGCACTGGCACTGACCCTGATGGCGGGCGGCTGCTCATCGAAAGTGGAATACGGCGACGCCCAGGCCCGGGAGACCGTGACCGCGGACTTCGGCTCCAGTGATCTGCAGGACATCGCGGGCAAGATGGTGGACGATTTGCTTGCTTTCGACCCGGTCATGAAGATGACGCGCGATGAGCGGCCCGTGGTGTTCGTCGACCGGATCAACAACAAGACCACGGAACATATCGACACCGAGTCGGTGACCGACAGCATCCAGACCAAGCTGATCCAGTCCGGCAAGTTCCGCTTCGTGGATCCGTCCACCCGCTCGCGCGTGCGGGAGGAACTGAACTACCAGAACGAAAGCGGCGAGGTAAACCCGGACAAGGCCACGCAGATGGGCAACAAGATCGGGGCCGACCTGATGATGTACGGTAACCTCGCGGGGATTACCAAGCGTGATGACAACACCAAGGATGTCTATTACAAGTTCACGCTCAAGCTGCTGAACCTGGAAACCGGCATTATCGAATGGGCCAGCGAAAAGGAAATCCGCAAGACCCGTTCGCGCAGCTTGTTCGGACTCTAAAGCAATAACAAGAGGAGCTTTCATGTCTTTTCCGCGACTGCTGGGCGCACTCGCGCTGCTGATCAGCCTGCCCGCCGCGGCAGCACAAACCCTGACTTTGGCTGCAACCGGGCTGGGCCCCGACGCCGAAAGGGCAACCCTGCAAGCTCTGAAACAGGCTGCCACGGACGCGATGGGCGTGGCCGTGACCCTGGACCCGGAATTCGAGCAGCAAGCAGAGCAATGGGTGCAGAACCAGGGCACAGAAACAGAACAATGGTCACAGAATCCCGATGATCAGTGGAGTGCCCAGGAACAGCTCTCAAGCTTTCGCGTGCTGAACCACGAAAGGGTAGCGGATAGACTGCAACGTGCCCGGGTGGAAATTCGTTTCCGTGCCGATCGGGAAAACCCTACCCGTTCCAGCCCCATGCTGGTGACCCCCTGTGATACCGAAGCCCCGAAATATCCGGTAGGCGGAGAAGTTCCAGCCCGTGAAGTCCGCGATCAACTCAAGCGCAATCTGGAGGCGCAATTCGCCCAGACCGGCCAGTTGAGCATTCTGGATGCCCCCTCCCTGGAAGACATGCCGCCCGCACCCGTCGAACAAATCAGGCGAGCCCGAGAACTGGGCGCCGACCTGATTCTGGTGGGCACCATCAAGACCTTTGCCCTGACCACCCATGACAAGGAACATATGGGCATGGAATTCAACACCCTGGAACCGCGCGCCGTGATCGACTACCAGATTCTCAACACGGTCACGCGCGAAGTCGTCCGTGCCGGCACCTTCAGCGACCGCAAGCTGCCGAAAAGTCTGAAGCAGGCCTTTGCCGATGATGAGATTGACCCGCAAAAGGAACCCGGTCGCGTGGGCGAAATCCTGTATCCCCGTGTAGCGCGCGCCCTGGCGGATGAAGTCACCGAAACCCTGTTTCCCCTGCGCGTACTGGCCGCCGATGAAAAGGACAATATCCTGA
>CAZHGU010000168.1:0-4270 GCA_964532105.1 uncultured Alcanivorax sp.
AGGACCTGGAAGTGCTGCCGGTGCTGAACAAGGTGGATCTGCCCCAGGCGGAGCCGGAGCAGGTGATCGAGGATATCGAGGAAATCATCGGCCTGGAGGCCGAGGATGCCTGCCAGGTGAGCGCCAAGACCGGCCAGGGCGTGGAGGAACTGCTGGAGCGGATCGTGCGCGACATCCCGCCGCCGACCGGCGACCGGCAAGGCGATCTGCAGGCGCTGATCATCGACTCCTGGTTCGATCAGTATCTGGGCGTGGTGTCGCTGGTGCGCGTGCGTCAGGGCACGCTCAAGAAGGGCGACCGGATTCTGGTGAAATCCACCGGCCAGGTCCATGTGGTGGGGGATCTGGGGATTTTTACACCGAAACGTCACCAGCAGGAACAACTGCAAGCGGGCGAGGTGGGCTGGGTTACCGCCAGCATCAAGGACATTCTGGGCGCGCCCGTGGGCGATACGCTCACCCATGCCTCCTCGCCCGATGTCCCCATGATCCCGGGCTTCCAGCGGGTTCATCCCCAGGTCTACGCGGGCCTGTTCCCGGTCAACGCCGACGACTACGAGCATTTCCGCGACGCGCTGTCCAAGCTCACGCTCAACGACGCTTCCCTGGATTTCGAGCCGGAGAGTTCCGATGCCCTGGGCTTCGGTTTCCGCATCGGTTTTCTGGGCATGCTGCACATGGAAATCGTGCGCGAGCGTCTGTCCCGGGAGTACGGGCTGGATCTGATCACAACCGCCCCCACCGTGATCCATGAGCTCTTGCTGGTGGACGGCGAAACCCTCCATGTAGACAACCCGGCGAATCTGCCCGAGGTGAGCCGCATCGACGAATTCCGCGAACCCATCGCGCTGGTCAATATCCTGGTGCCCCAGGAATATCTGGGCAATGTCATCACGCTGAGCGAACAGCGCCGCGGCCGGCAGAAGAACATGCAGTTCATGGGCAAGCAGGTGGCGCTTACCTATGAGCTGCCCATGGCCGAAGTGGTGCTGGATTTCTTTGATCGGCTCAAATCCGCCAGCCGCGGCTACGCCTCGCTGGAGTACGCTTTCGACCGGTATGAAACCAATGATCTGGTCAAGGTGGATGTGCTGGTCAACGGCGACCGCGTGGATGCGCTGTCGATCATCGCTCATCGCGACCAGTCGGAGCAGCGCGGCCGGGCCCTGATCGAGAAGATGAAGGAGCTCATGCCGCGCCAGATGTTCGATATTGCCCTGCAGGCAACGATCGGTGGCAAGGTCATTGCGCGCGAAACGGTCAAGGCGCTGCGCAAGAATGTGACCGCCAAGTGTTACGGCGGCGACGTCACGCGCAAGCGCAAGCTGCTGGAAAAGCAGAAGGAAGGCAAGAAGCGCATGAAGTCGGTGGGCAAGGTGGACATTCCCCAGGAAGCCTTCCTGGCGGTATTGCAAGTGGACAAGGACAAGGACTGATCGTGGATATCAATATCGGTTTCTGGTTGACCCTGGCGGTTGTGCTCTGCGGCGCGCTCTGGCTCGTGGACCGTTTCACCGGGCTGCGGGACAAGGGCGACAAGGTCCGCGAAACCGTGGAATTCTTCAATTCCCTGCTGCCGGTGTTCCTGGTGGTGCTGGTGATTCGCTCCTTTATCGTCGAACCCTTCACCATTCCCTCCGGATCCATGATTCCCACCCTGGAAGTGCACGATTTCGTGCTGGTCAACCGCTTCGCCTATGGCCTGCGCCTGCCCGTGACCAACACCAAGGTCATCCCCGTGGGCGACCCCGAGCGCGGCGATGTCATGGTGTTCCGGTTTCCCCGGGATCCGTCCATGAATTACATCAAGCGCGTGGTGGGCCTGCCGGGGGACAAGGTGGCGTTGCGCGACGGACATCTCTATATTAACGGGGAGGAAATCGCCCGGGATCTGGTGCGCGAAAATCGCGGCCGGACCATGGTGGAATCCGTCTATGTGGAGCAGCTCGGCGAACAGCCCCATCTCATGCGGCGCGAGACCCGGCTCAATCCCTACACGGGCGAGCCGGTGCATACCGGCAAGGAAGGCAGCTGGACGGTGCCGGAGGACGAGTATTTCGTGCTGGGCGACAACCGCAACAACAGCCGGGACAGCCGCTTCTGGGGCACGGTTCCGGATCAACTGATCAAGGGCAAGGCGTTTCTGATCTGGATGCACTGGGATCCGATCTTCTCGTGGCCGGATTTTTCGCGCAACGGCGCCATTGATCAGCCATCTTCATGGGAGGCAGAACAATGACAACAGGCCTTTCTCGACAGCGCGGCGCTTCGCTGCCCGCCATGATTTTCCTGCTTTTGATCGTCGTGGCCGCGGGTACATTCGCCATGAAAACGGTGCCCGCCTATCTGGATTTCAATACCATCGACGGGGCCATTGAATCGGTATTGTCGGATTCCAAACTGGGCCTGAAGTCCACGAGTGAGCTTCGTGACGGTATCGCCAAGCGCCTGAATATCAACAACGTGGACGTTATCGATGCCGATCAGATTCGTATCGAGAAAAGCGGCGGGCGCGTCTATATGGCCGTGGATTACAAGGTGCGCAATGATCTGGTGGCCAACATCGATATCGTCATCCACTTCCAGAAAGAATATGAGAAAAGTGTACGCTAGTGACGGAGCTGGAGCGGTTACAACAGCGGCTGGGATACCGTTTTGCTGATCCGTCCCTGCTGGAGCGCGCCCTGACCCACCGCAGCGCCCACCGGCGGCGCAACAACGAGCGGCTGGAATTTCTCGGGGACGCGCACCTGGGCCAGGTGATCGCCGGCCGCCTTTTCCACGCCTTCCCCGAGGCTTCGGAAGGTCAGCTCACCCGCATGCGCGCACGCCTGGTGCGCGGACAGACGCTGGCCGAAGTGGCCCGCGAGCTGGAGCTGGGCCCGCATCTGGTCCTGGGCGGCGGCGAGTTGAAAAGCGGCGGCCATCGACGCGAGTCCATCCTGGCCGATGCGCTGGAGGCGATCATCGGTGCCATGGTGCTCGACGGCGGCACGGCCGCCTGTGAAGATGTGGTCGCCGGCTGGTTCGAGCAACGCCTGGCCGTGATTTCGCCCGAGGCGGTGGACAAGGACGCCAAGACCCGGTTGCAGGAATGGCTCCAGGCGCGCCAACACGGCCTGCCCGATTATGAAGTACGTGACATCCGGGGCCAGGCCCCGAAACAGACCTTTGAAGTGGTGTGCCGATTGACCGATCTGAGCGTGGAATTCCCGGCTTCCGGCGACAGCCGGCGCAAGGCCGAACAGAATGCCGCCGGCGAGGCGCTGGCCTGGCTGGAAGGCCGGAGAGAATCCTCGTGAGCCGGTGCGGCCTGGTGGCGCTGGTGGGTCGGCCCAATGTGGGCAAGTCCACCCTGATGAACCATCTGGTGGGCGAGAAGGTCAGCATTACCTCGCGCAAGCCCCAGACTACGCGCCACCGCATTCACGGCATCCTTTCGCGCGAGGACTACCAGATCGTTTTCGCCGACACCCCCGGGATCAATCATGAGCATACGCGCGCGCTCAATCGCTACATGAACGAAGCCGCTGAATCGGCCCTGTCGGACGTGGACGTCATCTGCTTCATGGTGGACGGACGCAAGTGGACCCCGGCGGATGAACAAGTGCTGGAACTGCTGCCGCGTTCGGGCATTCCGGTGCTGCTGCTGGTGAACAAGGTGGATCAGGAAGCGGACAAGGAACAGTTGCTGCCGCATCTGGAATTTCTTGCCCAGCAGTTCGATTTCGCCGAAATCATCCCGGTGGCCGCGCTCAAGGGCCACAACATGGAGAGCCTGGAAGGCGAGCTGGCCCGGCGTCTGCCCGAGGGCGAGTTCTGGTTCGATCCGGAACAGCCCACGGATCGCAGTGTGCGCTTCATGGCCGCGGAAATCGTGCGCGAGAAGGTGGTTCGGCAACTGGGTCAGGAAGTGCCCCATCAGGTGACCGTGGAAATCGAACTGTGGCAGGAGGACGACAAGCGTCTGGAGATCGCCGCCACCATCCTGGTTGAGCGCAAGGGGCAGAAGAAGATCCTGGTGGGCAGCGGCGGGGATCGTATCAAGCAGATCGGCATTCAGGCGCGCCAGGATATCGAACGTCTGCTGGACCGGCGCATCATGCTCAACCTCTGGGTCAAGGTGAAGGGCGGCTGGTCGGACGACGAACGCGCGCTGCATTCGCTGGGATATGGCGGTGACCGCTAGCAGGCTGTTGAAAAACCCCTTGCGTGCTCAGGCTTTCAGGCTGGTTCGCAATCGAGGCGCCATTTTGAAGGCGTGTGTCTA
>CAZHGU010000169.1:0-4255 GCA_964532105.1 uncultured Alcanivorax sp.
ATGTGCGCCTGACGGCGGGCAGACCAAGCGAAGTGCAGGGCAAACGTAATCGTATAATCATACTCTGTTGCAGGGTGCCTGTGAAAAGCCCTTATGGTCACCCTGACCTTCGGTTAGGCGAGTGATTTGGTGAAATATCCGGGCTAGAAAGGCAGCACGCCATAGTAGATGGCATAGAAGTGGCAGACACTGCCGCCCACCACGAACAGGTGCCAGATAGCGTGATTGAAGGGCATCCGGTGAGCCAGATAGAAGATCACGCCCAGCGTATAGACAACACCGCCGGCCACGATCAGGTTCAGGGCCCGATCATTCAAACCGGCCGCCAGATCGTCGGCGGCCACCAGAATCAGCCAGCCCATGCCCAGATAGATGATCACGCGCAATGCCTTGAGCCGATGGCCGTAGACCAGCTTGAGCGTGATCCCGCCCAGCGCCAGTGCCCAGACCACGCCGAAGATGGTCCAGCCCACCGGGCCGCGCATGTTCACCAGCAGAAAGGGCGTATAACTGCCCGCGATCAGCAGATAGATGGCGCAGTGGTCCAGGGTCTTGAACACCCGCTTGAGGCCGGGCTGCGGCAGGCTGTGATAGAGCGTGGAGCTGAGATAGAGCAGAATCAGACTGGCGCCGAAAATGGAGAAACTGACCACCTTCCAGGGGTCGCCCATGCCGGCGGCGAACACGATCAGCACAACCGTGCCGGCAATACTGAGCGCCGCGCCAATGCCGTGACTGAGGCTGTTCAGCAGTTCCTCGACAAAATCATAGGCCGATTCGGCGTCGCGTTCGGCGCTTTCCGGGGCGTTGTCGTTCATGGGCGGATTCTGTCAGACGTCCGGGATGAACGCGACAATCGTGCCAGGGGTGTGCGTCATTTTGCCCACGAGGCGGGATCGTGATTGCATGCCGGAAACTGTGCTGAAACAACGGGTTCATAATGGGCGGCAATCAAAGGAAATGGACGGAAGAACAGGTTCCGGATGTGACCGGAAAGAAAGCACTGGTCACGGGTGCGAACAGCGGCCTGGGCTTTGAAACCGCCCGGGTGCTGGCCGCGCGCGGCGCTCATGTGCTGCTGGGCTGCCGCAACCGGGACAAGGCGGACTCTGCCATGGCCGCCATCCGGGAGCAGAGCCCGCGGGCCTCGCTGGAGCTGGTGCCAATGGATCTGTCCAGCCTGGATTCGATCCGGCGGGCCGCCGGGCAGATGCGTGAGCGCCATGATCATCTGGACCTGCTGATCAACAACGCCGGCGTCATGTGGCTGCCGCCCATGCGCACCGAGGACGGCTTCGAGATGCATTTCGGCACCAATCATCTGGGGCATTTCGCGTTGACCGGACAGTTGTTGCCATTGCTTCGGGACACGGCGGACGCGCGGATCGTGACCTTGAGCAGCATCGGCCACCGCATGGGCCGCATCCACTTCGACGATCTGAATCTGGAGCACGGTTACGGCAAACAGAAGGCCTACAGCCAGAGCAAGCTGGCCAATCTGCTCTTCGCTCATGCATTGCAGCGGCGTTTGCAGGCGGCGGACGCGCAAGCGATCTCCGTCGCGGCTCATCCGGGGATTGCCGGCACCAATCTCGCCACGCCGGCCCTGGAGAAAACCGGCCCGCAGTGGCTGGCGCGGCTCACGGCCCGGCTGGCGCCGGTGCTGGCGCGTCCGCCGGTACAGGGGGCGCTGCCCACGCTCTATGCGGCCACGGCGGACGACATCCACGGCGGTGACTATATCGGCCCGGACGGGCCCTGGGAGATTACCGGCTATCCGGCAAAAGGACGCTCCAGCAAGCGCGCCCTCGACCGGAAGCTGGCCGAGCGGCTCTGGTCCGTTTCGGAGGAGCTGACCGGTGTTAGCTATGACCTGCCATCGGCTTCGAGCTGAACGCCGGCAGCTTCAGGCCGAGACGTGAAAGCCGCTGGCGTAGGAAGTGGCGCCCTTGATGGAGATCGGACGGGAAAAGGCGAAGCCCTGGATGATGACATCCGGATAATCGTTCAGCGCTTCCAGCTGCCGGCGGTATTCCACGCCCTCGATGACCGGTTGAATGTTCAATACCCGGCAGATGTTGAGCAGGCTCGTGACCAGAGTCCGGGCGACTTCACTGTCCGCCAGATCCAGCACGAAGGCCCGGTCGATCTTGACCTCGTCCAGCGGAATCCGGGTGAGATAACTCAGTGAGGAATAGCCGGTGCCGAAGTCATCCAGGGCGATACGCACGCCCAGTGCGCGCAGCTCGTTCAGCCGTTCGGCGATCATGGCCGGCGAGGCCATGAAGGTGCTTTCCGTGACTTCCAGGGTCAGCCGCCGGGCCGGCAGCCCCTGGTGCTCCAGCTCCCGCCGGATCATGGCCACAAAGCCCTCGTCCTCCAGTTCGAACAGCGACACATTGATGGCGAGATTGTAGTTGGTGTGGCCGAAGCGCTCGCGGAATTCGCTCAGCGCCTGCCGGCAGACCCAGGCCCCGACGGCGGGAATCAGGCCGGTTTCCTCGGCCACGGGAATGAACTCGGCCGGGGTCACCTCGCCCAGCAGCGGCGAATCCCAGCGCAGCAGCGCCTCGAAACCCAGCAATGCCTGATCGCCCAGCCGGTGCTGGGGCTGATACACCAGGGACAGTTCCTGGTTGTCCAGCGCATCACGCAGCGCAAAGCGAATGAGCGAACGATGACGCTCGTCCGTCTGTTCGCCCGGCGCCAGGGTGCGCACCTGCTGGCGGCCCTCGGCTTTGGCCTGGCCGGCGGCATGGATGGCGCTGTGCAACGCCATCTGGGCATCGTCATTCCGGCCCAGGGGCGAGACCCCGATATAGGCATTGACCCGTACCGGCTCCTGGCTGGTGGCCAGTGGCGTTTCGAACAGACGGCCCAGCTGCTCGGCCACATCGCCGGTGGGCTCATCCACAATGGCGAGAAATTCGCTGCCGCCCGTGCGGCAGACCCGCTCCGGATCATTCACCAGATCCAGAAGGCGGGCGGCCATTTCGCACAGGACCTCGTCGCCGATGGAATGGCCGAAGGCCATGTTGACGTACTTGAATCCGGCTACGCGGACACAGAGGGCGACCGCGCCGGGTTCGGGCGGATGTTCGGTGAGCCGTTGCTGGAAGCCGGTCTGGGACGACACGCCGGTGACCGGATCCCGGAGCCCGGCCTCGTCGGCACGCTGGCGCTCCTCGCGCAGCCGTTCCTGCTGTTCCTGTAGTCTGGCTTCGGCCTTTTCCAGCGACAGCGCTTCCTCCGCCCGTTCGCAGTACAGTTCGTAGCTCTGCCGCATGCGTACGGACAACAGCGCGATCGCGCCCAGCACGAATACGGCCAGGATCAGTTGCGCCGAATCCATTCGCGGAATGCCGGTGATCAGCAACATCAGCATGACCGGCGTCAGCATCAGTACCATGCCGGGCCAGTACAGCCGTGGCACATAGCTCATGGTGGGCTGGGACACCACCGCGGCTGCCGCCAGCACCAGCACAAAGGTGCTCTGGTAGGCCGTGGACAGCTCCGGGAAGAACAGCACCGGCAGCACGCCCCAGCCCGCGCAGGCCGCCCAGTGCAGGGGCCTGTACAGACGCAGCCAGGCCCGGGGTTCGGGCTGGCCCAGCATGGTCAACCCCAGCAGGGCATTGCAGACCAGGATCCAGCCTGTCCAGACCAGGAAGCCGTTCGATTTCGTGTCCGGATACAGGATCAGGGTGACGGCCAATACCGCCATCACCGCCATGAAATGCACGCCGCGCACGCTCTCGCGCAAGCGCTGGATCAGCCATTCATTGCGGGCCCGGGTATCCGCCGCAGACTGGGAAGGGGGCATACTGCGCCTTTATAGTTATTGCCGCATGGTTAACTATAGACGGCTGACCGAGGGGTCACAAGGTGTGGATGGTTGGAGATGGGGCTTTACGAGTTTTTCGGGGGTGAACCCGGTACCCCTTCCCGGCAGGCGTAAAAAAACTGGCGAGGGGGCGGATTTCGTTTCTGCAGGGTGTACCCAGAGGGCATAAACGCCGTGCGCACCTTCGCGAGCTCTGGTGCCGAATGCCGGGGAGGGATTGTGACCTCCCTCCATGGAGGTCACCCCTTCGGGCCCGCCTTCGGCGGTCCTGATTTGTTCCGGACAAATCAGTGCGAGGTCCATCCATGGAGCGCGCAACCAAATGCTCTCCCTCCGCCAGACACAAAAAAACCGGTTAAACCGGGTTGTGGCGTATGTGCTCGTCTTTGTGCTGGATTAATGTTGGGGGGA
>CAZHGU010000170.1:0-4236 GCA_964532105.1 uncultured Alcanivorax sp.
GCTCATAAGTAAGCGCGGTGTGATAGGCAATGGCGCCGCCCTGGGAGAAGCCGGCGACAATGATCCGGCGGCTGTCCACGCCACGCTCGATTTCCCGCTCGATCAGATCCCGGGTGGCCTGCGACGAGGCCAGGATGCGGTCCTCGTCCACATCGCCGGCGCGGTCCAGCGAGCGGATGTCGTACCAGGCGGGCATCACCATACCGCCGTTGAGGGTAACCGGAATCTCCGGCGCGTGTGGAAACACGAAACGTACAGCCGCGTGCTCCGGCAGGCCCAGATGGGGCACCACGGGTTCAAAATCGTGACCGCTGGCGCCCAGGCCGTGCAGCCAGATCACGCTGGTATCCGGTTGGTCGCCGGTGGCGACTTCCACGCAATCGAGATAATCCATGCCGGTTCGTCCTGCTCACAAATGAGCGCGTACTGTAGCGCGGCGCCCGCCCCGGTCGCCACCGGGACAGTCCGGGTTCCGGCTGCTATCCTTGCGCCAGTCCAGTCACGGCGGGAAGTCCATGTTCCGACGCACCAAGATTCTGGCCACGGTGGGCCCGGTCTGCAGCCGGGCCGAAGAACTCGAAGCGCTGATCGGCGCCGGGGTGAATGCCTTCCGGGTGAACTTTTCCCACGGTGATCCGGCGGATCATCAAAGCGTCGTGGAGGCTATCCGCGTCGGCGCCGAGCGCTGGGGGGAGAGCGTGGCCGTGCTGGCGGATCTTCAGGGGCCCAAGATCCGTATTGCCGGCTTCGCCGAGGGTTCGGTAACTCTGTGCGAAGGTGATGCCTTCATTCTGGATCCGGAGCTGGATCCGGAGGTGGGCACGGCCGAACGCGTGGGCGTGGGCTACAAGGCCCTGCCGGATGATTGCGCCGTCGGTGATACCCTGCTGCTCGACGACGGGCTGATCGAGCTGCGCGTGGAAGAGATTCGCGGCCGGGCCCTTCATTGCCGGGTGGTCATCGGCGGCCGGCTGTCCAGCCGCAAGGGCGTCAATCGGCGCGGCGGCGGCCTGACCGCGCCGGCGCTCACGGACAAGGACCGCGCCGATATCCGCACGGCGGCCGACATGGATCTGGACTATCTGGCCGTGTCCTTTCCCCGCCATGCCGACGACATGAACGAGGCGCGGCGCCTGTACGAACAAGCCGGCGGCCACGGCAATCTGGTGGCCAAGATCGAACGCGCCGAGGCGGTGGCCGAGCCGACCACCCTGGACGGCATTATCGAGGCCTCGGACGGCGTCATGGTGGCCCGGGGCGATCTGGCCGTGGAAATCGGCGACGCCGAACTGGTGGCGGTGCAGAAACACATCATCCAGCGCGTACGCGCGCTGGACCGGTTCGTGATTACCGCCACTCAGATGATGGAATCCATGATCCACGCGCCCCAGCCCACGCGCGCCGAGGTGTCCGATGTGGCCAATGCCGTGCTCGACGGCACGGACGCGGTCATGCTCTCGGCGGAAACGGCGGTGGGCGATCATCCCGAAGCCACGGTGCGCGCCATGGACCGCATCATTCGCGGCGCGGAACGGGCCTATCACCGGGGTCAGTCCAGCCACCGGCTGCACGAGACCATCGGCGATATCGACGAGTCCATTGCCCTGGCGGCCATGTATGTGGCCAATCATCTCGAGGGCGTGAAAGCCATTATCGCCATGACGGAAACCGGCACCACGCCCCGGCTGATGTCGCGCATTCGCTCGGGCATGCCCATCTTCGCCTTTACGCCCCATGCCTATACCCGCCGCCGGGTGGCGCTCTACCGGGGGGTGCAGCCCATGGCGTTTGATTCCGCCGATATCCCGAACGAGGAAGTGAACCAGCGCGCGGTCCAGACCCTGAAAGACAAGCAGCTGGTGACGGACGGCGACCGGATCATTATCACCAAGGGCGATTATGTCAGTGCCCATGGCGGCACCAATGCGCTCAAGGTGGTGGAAGTGGGCGGCGTGGTGCGTTGATCGCCATGAATGCCTTCACGAGTGACCGTCCGAAAGCGCCTTTTTCCCCCGAGGCGATCCGTGCCCAGTGGCAACCGCTCGCCTGGCGTGAGCCCACGCCCCCGCCGGAAGCAGCCCATGAGTACACACGCTTCTACGGCCTGAACCTGGTGGAAAGCGGCGAGGCACAACGTCACGATTTCGGCTGGTTCGAAGCGGCGGGCGAGCACATCGCTGTCCAGGTGTTTCATCCCGCCGAACCCCGGGGCACCACCCTGCTGTGTCACGGCTATCTGGATCATGCCGGTCTCTACACCCATCTGATCCGGGATTTATTGGCGCTGGGTCAGGTGGTGGTGATCCATGATCTGCCCGGCCACGGCCTGTCCACCGGCGACGAGGTGGCCATTGATTCCTTTCTGGATTATGTGGCCGTGCTGCGCACCTGTTTCGCGCACATGCGCGGACACCTGCCCGAGCCCTGGCATCTGGTCGCCCAGAGCACCGGCGGCGCCGTGGCCATGGACTGGATGCTCTATCCCCGCGATGACGATCCGGAGCCGGCGAGCGTGACCCTGCTGGCGCCGCTGGTACTTCCCGTGGGCTGGCGCTGGGGCCGGCTGGCGCACACCCTGGTGCGGCCCTTCCGCGATTACGTCAAGCGGGTATTCACCAGCAACTCCAATGACCCGGACTTCGTGGATTTCCTGGAATACCGGGATCCGTTGCAGTCCCGCTGGATCTCCGTCCGCTGGGTGGAGGCACTGCGCCAGTGGCTGCCGCGTTTCCGGGCGGCACCGCCGAGCCGTTACTCGCCGCGGATTCTGCAGGGCGATCAGGACGGCACCGTGGACTGGAAACACAATCTCCCCGCCATCCGGGCGCGCTTCCGCGACCCGGAGATTCACATGATCCCCGGCGCCGGCCATCATCTGGCCAATGAGACGCCAAAGTATCGCGCGATCATCCGTTACTGGCTGGAGGTAGCGCTGCGGAGAGACGGCTGAAGTGCGAGGCGGCTCCAGAGCCATAATTTGACCATGGCCGGGCGCCAGAGTTCAACAAGAATTTTGTTTTATATCAGTAACCTATGCTTGTATCCGCGGTTCGGGCCAAGCATCTTGGGCTTTCCTTTTCAACCAGAGGAGAAAGTCCCATGAAAAAGCTGATGACCATTCTGTTCGCAACCTTTGCATTGATTCTCGGCCCCACGGCCATGGCACAGGACGGCGGCGCCGGTAGCGGTGACTACGGCGGTGGCGGCGGCGGAGCCGAGCAAGGCTCTGGTCAGGACTATGGTGGTGGCCAGGGCGGCGGTGGCGATGCCTCCGGCCAGGACTACGGTGGTTATGGGTCCGACAAGGACAAGAAGGATAAAAAGGACAAAAAGGACAAAGACCGCAAGAAGAAGGATAAAAAGAAGGACGATCAGGGATACGATTATAACTGAAAACCGGGTAACGCCCGGTTGGGCCCGGCATGGTGCCGGGCCCCTTCCTCCCTCGTGAGCGGAGCCGGCCCGGCCTCGGTCCATGCGAACCGGAGCTCCGCCCGCCTTGACCCGGCTCAAGTACGCACGGATTTCCGCGCTTGACGCACTGCGGGCATGGTTCCAATCTGTAAAGTCTGTTGCCAGCTGCTGCTTCCGGCGCCACGGGCGCGGGAGGGCATGCCAGCCACCGGGAGGTAATCGGAATGAGCCAGCAGGCGTTCCAGGAACTCTGGCCCCTGGGTCTTTATCTCTTCTTTGTTTTCGCCCTGGTGGCGGGCATGCTGATCATTTCCGCGTTGCTGGGCCAGCGCTCGCCGTCGGCGGCCTCGAAGCGCGGCCGCAACGAACCCTATGAGTCCGGCATTGTCTCCGTGGGCTTCGGCCGTTTCCGCATTTCGGCGCATTTCTACCTGGTCGCCATGCTCTTCGTGCTCTTTGATCTGGAGGTGGTCTACATCATTGCCTGGGCCATCGCCTGGGATGCCGTGGGCTGGTCCGGGTACTGGGGGCTGTTGGTCTTTGTCGGCATTCTGGTGGCCGGGCTCGCCTGGGAGTGGCGCATGGGCGCGCTGGAGTGGCATCCCGGCGGCCGTGATGTACCCGAAATCCAGCGTCCGCTGAAACTGCGCAAGGGAGGCTCCTGATGCAGTGGTCCCTGTCCCGTCCGGGTGAAATCAGCACCCGCGACGAAACCGACGATCCGCAATTCGAAAGCGCGGTGCGGCGCAATGTGCTCATGGCCAATCTGGAAGAACTGCTGGCCTGGTGCCGCAAGTATTCGCTCTGGCCGTTCAATTTCGG
>CAZHGU010000171.1:0-4184 GCA_964532105.1 uncultured Alcanivorax sp.
CCGTTATGCGAAAGCCTCTTTTTGAAGGGAAGTAAAGCTTACCCCGTGGCCACCGCCGTGGGACCACTCACCAGGCTCTCGGGCGGAAAATGGCAGATAAAGGAGCTGCCCTTGCCGGGTTCGCTGCGGATCTCCAGGTGCGCGTCGTGGCGCAGCAGCACATGCTTGACGATGGCCAGGCCCAGACCGGTGCCGCCCACGGAGGCTGCGCGGGCATTGTCCGGGCGATAAAAGCGTTCGGTCAGTCGGGGAATATGGGCCGGATCAATGCCCATGCCGTTGTCTTCCACCGCCAGGTGGGCACCGTCCGCGTCCTGCCAGTACCGAACCTGAATGTGGCCGTCGGCGCCGGTGTATTTCACCGCATTGGTCAGCAGATTGCCGAAGGCGCTTTCCAGTTCCCCGGGATGGCCCACCAGCCGCGCGTTTTCGGGCACGTCCAGTTCGATGGTCTGCTGTCTGGACGGATCCAGCCCGCGCGCGTCCTCGCACAGACGTTCCAGCGTGCCCCGCAGTGGCACCGCCGCCTTCTGTTCCTGCGGATCCGTGGACTCCAGCCGCGAGAGCAGCAGCAGATCCTGCACCAGCGCCTGCATGCGCCCGGACTGCTGATTCATCTGTTCCAGCGCCCGGTGCAACCGGTGTTGTTCTTCCGGCACCGTATCGCTCAGGGTTTCCAACCAGCCGCGCAGTACCGTCAAGGGCGTCTTGAGTTCATGGCTTACATTGGCCACGAAATCCTTGCGCATTTCCTCGAGGTGGCGCATGCGCGAGACATCACGTACCAGCAGCAGCCGGTCGCCCGGGCCGAATTCCGTGATCCGGAACTGCAGCACCAGATTGTCGTCCGCCGGCGCGGTGATCTCCAGTGGTTCATCAAAGTCCGTACCGCTGAAATAGCGATGAAAACGCGGCTCGCGGATCAGGTTGGTCAGCGGCTGGCCCAGGTCCGCCTCACCCCGGAAATGCAGATACTCGGCGGCGGCTTCATTCCAGTATTCGAGATGGCCGGCCGCGTCGGTGAGAATCACGCCGTCGGCGAGTGCATTGACGGACTCGCGTGCGCGCTCGATGGTGTTTTCCAGGTTGCTGCGCGCCCGGGCTTCGTGCTTGAACAGCTGCTCCAGACGCTGGGTCAGTTCAGCCCAGAGGCCGCTGTTATTCGGCGGCTTGTCGACCTCGCCGGCGACCCAGCGGTACAGTTGCCACAGGTGATACAGATGCCAGCCGGCATGGATCAGCAGCGCCGCTGGCAGCGGCCATACCGAGCCCAGGAACAGCGCCACCAGACCGGCCGCGCCGGTGAGCGCGAGCAGACGATTGATTTCACGGGCCAGGCCGGGGTTCATCTTGATCGGGTCTCCGCCGTTGTCCCCATGAACCCAGTATAGAACAGATCCCGGACTCAGGCGGAATGCACCTTGCCGGATTTGGTGGAGAAGCGGTAGCCGGTGCCGCGCACGGTCTGAACGAAGCGGTCATAGCCCCAGGGCGCGAGCGCCTTGCGCAGGCGCCGGATATGAACATCAATGGTGCGGTCCTCGACATAGACGTTGGCGCCCCAGACCTGATCCAGCAGCTGCTCACGGGAATAGGCCCGCTCCGGATGGCTCATGAAAAACGCCAGCAGCCGGTATTCCGTGGGACCCATGTCCACCGGTTCGTCTTCGGCCGTAATCCGGTGGCCCACCGGGTCCAGGCGCAGCCCTTCCACTTCCAGCGTCTTCTCGGCCGCGGCCGCCGAGGTGCGGCGCAACACCGCCTTGACGCGCGAGATCAACTCCCGGGTGGAGAAGGGCTTGACCACATAGTCGTCGGCGCCCGCTTCCAGTCCCTGGACCCGGTTGTCCTCCTCGCTGCGGGCGGTGAGCATGATGATGGGCAGTTCGGCGGTGGTTTCGTCGCGCTTGAGCCGGCGGGCCAGTTCGATGCCGCTGACCCCGGGCAGCATCCAGTCCAGCAGGATCAGATCCGGGCGTTCATCCACGATCCGTTCGTGCGCGCGCTGCCCCGTGTCCGCTTCCAGCACGTCGAAATCGGCCGTCTCCAGCGCCACCCCGACCATTTCCCGGATGGCCGGTTCGTCATCCACCACCAGTATTCTGTGTCGGGCCATCAGGCTTCCCCGGTTCTTGTCATGGCTCTCATAGGCCTAATTGAACGGGACTTCCATGACAGCATTATGACAGGGGTCAAGCGGGCGTGTGTCAGATCAGATATTGAAACCACAAGCCGGCGAAGATGCTCGCGCCCGCCCACTGGTTGTTGAGAAAGGCCCGGAAGCACGGCTCCGGCTCACGGTTGCGGATCAGCCGGTGCTGCCAGACAAAGCAGGCCATCGCGCCCGCCAGGCCCAGGTACCAGAAAAGCCCGAACTCCAGCTGGCGGCCCAGCAGCAACAGCGGCAGCAGGGCCATGGCCTGGAGCACGCCGATCATGAGCCGGTCCGCCTCGCCGAAGAGAATGGCCGTGCTCTTGATGCCGATCTGCAGGTCGTCTTCCCGGTCGCAGAGCGCGTATTCGGTGTCATAGGCCATGGTCCAGAGCAGGTTGGCGATGTAGAGCAGCCAGGCGTGGGCGGGCACCGCTTCGGTTTCCGCGGCAAAGGCCATGGGAATGGCCCAGGAAAAAGCCGCGCCCAGAAACAGCTGGGGCAGCCAGGTGAAGCGCTTGGTAAAGGGGTAGAGGATGGCGAGAAAGGCGCCGCCGAAGGCCAGATAGAAGGTAAACCGGTTGAGCATGAGCACCAGCACCAGAGCCACGGCCAGCAGTGCGGCAAAGAGCATCAGTGCGTCGCGCCCGCGCAGTTCGCCCGCGGCCAGGGGGCGGTCCGTGGTGCGGCGGACATGGCCGTCGAAATCCCGGTCGGCGTAGTCGTTGATGACACAGCCGGCGGCGCGCATGACGATCACGCCCAGAATGAACACCACCACTACTTTCAGCGAGGGCGTGCCCGAGCCGGCGATCCAGACCGCCCAGAGCGTGGGCCACATCAGCAGCATGGTGCCCACGGGCCGGTCCACGCGCATCAGGCGGATCCAGGGCCAGATGGCGGGATAACGGTCACGCACGGTTTCGAACATGGCGGCTCCGCGGACTGGGGAATTCAGGGATGCAAGTCTGGCGCATCCGGGCAGCGCGTCAAGGGTGGGCCCGTGGCGGTGTCGGGCCTGGCTCTTGCCACAGCGCCGGCAGGAAAAATTCCGCCACCAGCAGGGGCGCGCCGCGCTTGAGAAACAGCGATTGCCGGCCCCAGACCGGTTCCAGGTCGCCGGTTTCGGCGGGCAGAGCCTCGGCCGGCACTCGGGCCAGCCAGACGGCGCGGCGCCGGGCCGCCGGCGCGCGGAACAGCTCCGCGCCCAACGAGCGCCGGGCCATGTGCGCCAGGCGCCGGTTGGCCCCCCGGAGGCTGGACAGCGGCAGCACGCTGCGCGCGTGCACCACCGGCCGGCCGTCCAGCTGGAGCAGCACCTCGCGGATCAGGGCCCATTGCCGCGGGTTCTGGCCCAGTAGCCGCCGTTCGTCCGGCCGGGGCGCGCACACGACCTGTTCCAGCGGCGTTACGCTGAACGCGCCGCGTGCCCGCAGGCGATGGGTGAGCGAGGCGGGATCGCGCACCCAGTCCGCCGCCGGGCGGGGCACCCGCACCAGGGCCGCGTCGCGCCAGGCAAAAGGGCCGGCGATCACGGGATTGACGGCTCGCGGAATGCGCACGGATCGGGCTCCGGCTGACAGGAATCGGGCACTATGTGGCAGCGTGGCCGCCTTTGCAAGGTGGCTGCGGTTCAGTGAATCTGTAGGCGCCTGTCATTGATTTTTGCCCCCTTGGTGGCTAGTTTATGCTGCCCTTGACGGACCTTGGCAGGCTGTTGAAAAACCCCTTGCGCACTCAGCGTGGCCTGAAGCGTGCAGCAGATGGGCGCTTCGATTGCGAACCAGCCTGAAAGCCTGAGTACGCAACGGGTTTTTCAACAGCCTGCTAGCCCGGTCCAGAGCACCAAATTTCCCGGATCCGAGGTGTGCAATGAAGAAGTGGGAATGTGTAGTTTGCGGCTTCATTTATGACGAAGCCGAGGGTCTGCCGGAAGAAGGCATCGAGCCCGGCACCAAGTGGGAGGACATCCCGGAGGACTGGGTCTGCCCCGACTGCGGCGTGGGCAAGGAAGACTTCGAAATGGTGGAAA
>CAZHGU010000172.1:0-4163 GCA_964532105.1 uncultured Alcanivorax sp.
CCCATGGCCTGGGCCGGTTCCGCATGATGGCCCGGCGGACGCACGGCACAGAAGACACGGCGGCATTCACCGTCGAGCACAGCGTCCACCCCGGCCACGGCGGCGCCGGCCTCGCGCCGGGCCGCCTCCAGGGTATGGGCATTCATGGCGGTATCCGCGTCCAGCGCCACCCGGCCTTCCGCGAGCGCGGCGTCTTCAATGGCGGTCACATGCTCCTCCGGATGCACCCGCAACAAGGCGTCCCGATCCACCAGCGGCGCCTCGCGCCAGTCCAGTTGTCCGGCCACGGTACTGCCCTGTAACCCGTCGTGCACGGCCGCCAGCCGCTCCGGGCGCTCCGGATGGCCGGCGCCCATGTCGTGCTGCTCGCACACCGGATGGCTATAGATCCGTACCCTCATGCCGACCTCCGTGGTATCCATTCCCGATTCAAACGCCGCCGGCCGGGCGATTCAATCCCGCCGATTCTGACACAAGGGTTCGTATTTGCTACCTTTGCACCTCATTTCACGGCAGGGTTCCTTCATGGCGCTTCCCGAACCACCCCGCGCGGCAAAACGGCCCGAAACCATCCGCTATCACGGGCATGAACGCACGGACGAATACGCCTGGCTGCGCGACGCGAACTGGCGCGAGGCCATGCGGGATCCGGACCGGCTGGCCGACGATATCCGGCAATACCTGGAAGCCGAGAACCGCTACTGCGAAACGGTCATGGCGCCCACGGATGCCTTCCGCAAGGAGCTCTTCGAGGAGTTGAAGGGGCGTATCAAGGAAGACGACCGCAGCGTGCCCGAACCGGACGGCCCCTGGGCCTATTACAGCCGCTTTCGCACCGGCGGCCAGCACCCGGTGCTCTGCCGCAGGCCCCGCGAGGACGAGGACGACGCGCGCGAACAGATTCTGCTCGATGGCGACGCGCAAGCACGGGGCGCCGACTATTTCCAGCTCACGGGCGCGGAACACAGCCCGGATCACCGCTGGCTGGCCTGGGCCTGTGACACCACCGGCGCCGAGGTCTGCACCATCCGTATCCGGGATCTCGAAACAGGCGCCGATCTGGATGAGTCCCTGGACGGCGCCCGGGGCGATCTGGTCTGGGCCGCCGACAGCCGCACCCTGCTGTTCACGAAAATCGACGACGAACACCGCTCGCGCTGGGTCCACCGCCATACCCTGGGCGAGGATCCGGCGAACGCGCCCCTGGTCTATGAAGAAACGGACCCGGGCTTTTTCACGGGCGTGGGCAAGACCGATAGTCACCGTTTTCTGCTGATCGATAGCCACGACCATGTGACCTCGGAGATCCGGGTGATCGACGCGGAGCAACCGGATCAACCGCCGCGCGTCATCAGCCCGCGCACGCCCCATGTGGAATACCACATCGCCGATCAGGGCGCACACTGGCTGATTCTCACCAATGACCGCGAGGCGGAGGATTTCCGCATCGCCATGGCCCCGCTGGACACGCCGGGCCGGGAGAACTGGCAGGATCTGATTCCCCATCAGCCCGGGCGGCTGATCGACGACATGGTGGTCTTCCGGGATTATCTGGTGCGCCTGGAACTGGAAGACGGCCAGCAACGCATTGTGGTTCGCCACTCGGCCTCCGGCGAAGAGCATGCGGTCGCCTTCGACGAACCCTGTCATGAACTGGATCTGGACCCGGGCCCGGAATTCGACACCACCAGCCTGCGCTTCGCCTACAGCTCCCTGACCACGCCGCCCCGGGTCTACGACTACGACATGCAGACCCGCGAGCGGGTGCTGCGCAAGGAGCGCGAGATTCCCTCGGGGCATGACCCGGATGATTATATCGCCCGGCACACCCGCGCCACGGCGCCGGACGGCGAAAGCGTACCCGTGTCGCTGTTCTACCACCGCGACACGCGACCGGGGCCGGATACGCCGCTGCTGCTGAACGGCTACGGCGCCTACGGCATGAACAACCTGCCCGGCTTTTCCGCCCACCGGCTGAGCCTGGTGAACCGGGGCTTCATTTTCGCTATCGCCCATGTGCGCGGCGGCATGGAACGCGGCTTCCGCTGGTACAAGCAGGGCAAGCTGGAACACAAGCCCAATACCTTCAGCGATTACATTGCCGCCGCGGAACACCTGATCGAGCAGGGCTACACCGGTCGCGGACAGATCGCCGCCCATGGCGGCAGTGCCGGCGGCATGCTCGTGGGCGCGGTGCTGAATCAGCGCCCCGAGCTCTTTCACGCGGCCATTGCCGATGTGCCCTTCGTGGATGTGCTCAACACCATGCTGGACGAAACCCTGCCGCTGACGCCGCCGGAATGGCCGGAATGGGGCAATCCCATTGAAAACGAAGCGGACTACCAGACCATTCTTGATTATTCGCCCTACGACAATGTCGCCGAGCAGGCCTATCCCCATATACTGGTCACAGCCGGCGTGTCGGACCCGCGCGTGACCTACTGGGAGCCGGCCAAGTGGGTAGCCCGGCTGCGCGAATACAAGACCGACGACAACCTGCTGTTGCTGAAAACCAACATGAGTGCAGGCCATGGCGGCGCCAGCGGGCGCTTCGACTTTCTCGAGGAAGTGGCCTGGCGTTTCGCCTTTCTGCTGTACGTCTACGAGCGGATGAATATCTGACACGCCCTGCGGTTCTTGCGCCGTCTTCACGGCGCGCGTGAGACCCTGTCGCAGGCCGATTCAAGAGGAGCCCATGAACGAGGCAGCCCCGAACAACACGGACCAGCAAACCCCGGCATCCGATGAACGCGCCTTGGTGGTCCGCAATCTGCACAAGACCTTCGCCTCCGGCTTCGAGGCCCTGCGCAATATCAACCTGGATGTGGGTTATGGCGAGATCTTCGCCCTGCTGGGGCCGAACGGCGCCGGCAAAACCACGCTCATCAGCATTATCTGCGGCCTGGTGAATCCGGGCCCCGGCCGGATTCTGGCCAACGGCTATGACGTGGTGCGCCAGTTCCGTCAGGCGCGCGCCTCCATCGGCCTGGTGCCCCAGGAGCTGGCCACGGATGCCTTTGTCAGTGTCTGGTCCACCGTCAGTTTCAGTCGCGGCCTGTTCGGCAAGCCGAAGAACCCGGCCTATGTGGAAAAGGTCTTGCGCGATCTCTCGCTCTGGGACAAGCGCGACAATGAGCTGCGCACCCTGTCGGGGGGCATGAAGCGCCGGGTCATGATCGCCAAGGCGCTGGTGCATGAACCGGATATTCTCTTTCTGGACGAACCCACCGCCGGCGTGGATGTGGAACTGCGCCGCGAAATGTGGGCCCTGGTGCGCCAGCTGCGCGACCAGGGGGTGACCATCATCCTCACCACTCACTATATCGAGGAAGCCGAGGACATGGCCGACCGCATCGGGGTCATCAACCATGGTGAACTGGTGCTGGTGGAGGAAACACGCACCCTGATGAACAAGCTGGGCCGCCGGGAGCTGCGCCTGCATCTGCACGAGCCGCTGCATGCCGTGCCGACGGCACTGGAACGCTTTCCCCTGACGCTGGAGTCGGACGGCTATGAACTGGTCTATACCTACGACACCCAGCAGGCGGATGGCGACATTCCGGAGCTTCTTCGCCGGCTGGACGAACACGGCATCGAGTTCCGGGATCTGCATTCCAGCCAGAGTTCGCTGGAGGAAATTTTCGTCAATCTGGTGAGAAAGCGCACATGAACTTCTACGCCATCGGCGCCATCTACCGGGCGGAAATGGCGCGCACCGGCCGCACCCTGCTGCAGAGCGTGGCCTCGCCCGTGATTTCCACGGCCCTGTATTTCGTGGTCTTCGGCGCGGTCATCGGCCAGCGCATGGAATCCATCGAGGGTGTGGACTACGGCGCCTTCATCATTCCCGGCCTGGCCATGATGACGCTACTCACCCAGAGCCTGTCCAATGCCGCCTTCGGCATCTATATGCCACGCTTTCTGGGCACCATCTACGAGGTACTGGCCGCGCCCGTGTCCAGTCTGGAAATCGTGATCGGCTATGTCGGAGCCGCGGCCACCAAGACCGTGATCCTGGGTCTGCTGATCATGATCACGGCCCGGTTCTTCGTGGATTACCAGATTGACCATCCGTTCTGGATGATGGGCTTTCTGATTCTCACCGCCGTCGCCTTCAGCCTCTTCGGTTTCATTATCGGTATCTGGGCGGAAGGCTTTGAACA
>CAZHGU010000173.1:0-4160 GCA_964532105.1 uncultured Alcanivorax sp.
TGCACCCGGGTGGCCCGGTCCAGTTCGCCGCGCTTGCGGAACAGCCGCCCCAGTGCCAGGTGGGTTTCCAGGGTGTGTTCGCCCACTTCCAGGCTGCTCACCAGGGTTTCCACCGCTTGGTCGGGCTGTTCGTTGAGCAGGAAATTCAGGCCCCGGACATAGTCACGGCTGAGCCCGGCCATGCGCTTGCGCTGACGGCGGCGGCCTTCATAGCGGCCCAGGCCGTAGCCGATGACGATGGCGACAAAGAACAGGGACCAGAGCCAGACATCGGGGGTCATGCTTTCCGCCCCCCGAGGCGCAGCAGGCCCCTGAGACCCAGCCCGGCCACCAGACCCAGCAACAGGCCCAGCACCAGCACACTCAGCACGAGCACGCCGGAGCTGACGGACCATTGCCAGCCGGGCCAGAGCAGATCCAGGGTTACGGGGACATTATTGAGAGAGACAAAGGCGAAAGCCAGCGCGAAGCCGGCCAGGGCGATGACCAGAGCCAGAACTCCGCGCAGCACTCGCATGGGCACCTCCGGTCAGGATCCGCTGCCGGCGGACAGGCGCGGTTGCTCTTCCTCGCCGCCGGCCTCGGTCTCCCCGGCCGCCTCCCGGGCCTGTTCACGCCACATGGCGTTGTTGACCCGTTCGCGCAGCTCCTTGCCCGGCTTGAAGTGCGGGACATACTTGCCGTGCAACTCCACGGACGCACCGGTCTTGGGGTTGCGGCCCACGCGGGGCGCGCGGAAATGCAGCGAGAAGCTGCCGAATCCGCGAATCTCGATACGCCCGCCGTCGGCCAGGGTGTCGGCCATTTCCTCGATCATGGTCTTGACCGCGAGTTCCACATCCCTCGGCGACAGCTGACTCTGTCGAGACGTGATTCGCTCGATCAGTTCGGACTTGGTCAATGCCATCACACACCCCCGCTAAGCTCCTGCGCGGGCCGGCCCATCCGGCCCTGGGGGAGCTTTATTCTTCGCCGCTGCTCTCCATTTGCTGCTTGATCAGATCGCCGATGGTGCGAGGAGATTCCTCGTCATCACCGCCACCCTCTTCGCCGGAGCTCGTCTTGCTGCGCCGGGTGAGCTGGATGGTGCGATTCTTGCGATCAATGGAGGCAATGCGTGCATCCACTTTATCGCCTTCCTGGAAGACCGTGGTGGCGTCCTCAACGCGCTCGTCGCTGATTTCACCGACCTTGAGCTCGGCTTCCACCTCGTCAGCGAGCTCCACGGTCACCGTTCCGGGCTCAACCGCCTTGACCGTGCCCTGCACGGCTGTACCACGGTCATTGGAAGCAACATACTGAGCGAAGGGATCATCTGTCAACTGCTTGATTCCGAGGGAAATTCTCTCGCGCTCGGCATCGATGGACAGAATCACCGTCTCGATCTCGTCGCCCTTGGAGAAATCGCGCACGGCTTCCTCGCCGCTTTGCTCCCAGGAGATGTCCGACAGGTGTACCAGACCGTCGATACCGCCTTCCAGGCCGATGAAGATGCCGAAGTCGGTAATGGACTTGATCTTGCCGGTGACCCGGTCGCCCTTCTGGTACTTCTCCTCGAAGGCTTCCCAGGGGTTGGGCTGGCACTGCTTGATGCCCAGCGAAATCCGGCGGCGCTCCTGATCGATGTCGAGGATCATGACTTCGACTTCGTCGCCGATCTCGACCACCTTGGACGGATGGATGTTCTTGTTGGTCCAGTCCATCTCGGACACGTGGACCAGGCCCTCGACGCCTTCCTCGATTTCAGCGAAGCAGCCGTAATCAGTGAGGTTGGTGACCTTGGCCCTGACGCGGGCGTTCTCGGGATAGCGCTGGACAATGTCGTGCCAGGGATCCTCGCCCAGCTGTTTCAGGCCCAGCGAGACGCGCATCTTGTCACGGTCGAACTTGAGGACCTTGACCTCGATTTCCTGACCCACTTCCACGATCTCGGACGGATGCTTGATGCGCTTCCAGGCCATGTCGGTGATGTGCAGCAGGCCGTCGATACCGCCCAGATCCACAAAGGCGCCGTAGTCGGTGAGGTTCTTGACGATGCCGGTAATGACCTGGCCTTCCTGCAGGCTTTCCAGCAGGGCTTCGCGCTCGGCGCTGTGCTCGGCCTCCATGACCGCGCGGCGCGAGACGACCACATTGTTGCGCTTGGCATCCAGCTTGATGACCTTGAAATCCAGGTCCTTGCCCTCGAGGTGCGCCACGTCGCGCACCGGGCGAATGTCCACCAGAGAGCCCGGCAGGAAAGCCCGGATGGGGCCGACATCGACCGTAAAACCGCCCTTGACCTTGCCGGAGAGCTGGCCGGTCACCACCTCTTCCTCTTCGAAGGCGCGTTCCAGCTCGCCCCAGACCTCGGCGCGCTTGGCCTTCTCGCGGGACAGGCGGGTATAGCCCATGCCGTCGTCGATGGCATCGACGGCGACTTCGACTTCATCGTCTTCGGCGATCTCGAGTTCACCTTCTTCGTTGACGAACTCGTTGCGGGGAATAATGCCTTCGGACTTCAGGCCCGCGTTCACGGTCACCCAGTCATTGTCGATGCTCACCACGGTGCCGGTAATTACCGAGCCGCGGGTTACGTCCAGGTCTTTCAGGCTCTCTTCAAATAGTTCTGCGAAACTTTCGGTCATCTAGGCTGTATCCTCGGATTGTGATCGCCATGCCAACCAGCAGACATGGGGTTGTAAACGAAACCGTATCCGTCGCTTGCTGGTTTCGCGCGACGCATACACAGCTATGGCCGTTCCGGCCCTGTGCGGAACCGCCATTTGTTTTCCTGCAGAAGCTGCCCCGAAAGGCAGATCTTCTTGCCGCGGGAGCGACCTTCGTGCCCTGCCCCGTTACGAATCGCGTAATTCGCTACTTGATCGCAGCCAATCCAGCGTCGTTCGCGGCGGGGGCCGCCGCTCCTACGTCAGGCCGCGTCGGCCTGCTTCGTCCAGAATCTCCGCCACCACCGCCTCTACCGAGCGCGTGGTACTGTCCAGCTCCACCGCGTCCGCGGCCGGACGCAGCGGCGCCACGGCGCGATTGAAATCACGTTCGTCGCGGTCGCGGATGTCCTCAACGAGGGCGGCGAGGTTAGCACCAATACCCTTGTCATTCAACTGCTTATAACGCCTGCGGGCACGCTCCTCGGCGCTGGCCGTGAGAAAGACCTTGAGCGGCGCCTCGGGGAAGACCACCGTGCCCATGTCCCGTCCGTCGGCCACCAGGCCCGGCGCCTCGGCAAAGCCGCGCTGGCGCTCCAGCAGGGCCGTACGCACAGACTCCAGCGCCGCCACCCGCGAGGCCAGATCACTGACATCCTGCTCGCGGATGCGCAGGCTCACGTCCTCGCCTTCCAGCTCCACGACGGTGTCCGCGTCCTGCTCGACAAAGCGCACCGGCAGATGCCGCGCCAGCTCGGCCAGGGACGCCTCGTCCTCCGGCGTCACGCCGCGCCGGTGCGCATACAGGCCCAGCACGCGGTACAGCGCGCCGGAGTCCAGCAGGTGCCAGCCCAGCGCCCGGGCCAGTTCCCGCGCCACCGTGCCCTTGCCCGAGGACACCGGGCCGTCAATGGTGATAATGGGTACCGTCATTCTGTCTATCTGCCCCAATCAGTAGGGTGCGCCCATGCGCACCATCTCAATGTCCATTGGTGCGCATAGCGCACCCTACGAGCTGTGGGAGCGGCATTCATGGTGAGTCTTCGGTATCCAGCCCCAGCCCCGCATGGCGCGCGAGCTCCACAAAGCCCGGAAAGGACGTGGCCACATTGGCGCAGTCCCGAATATGAATGGCCCCGGTAGCTCGCAGGCCCGCCATGGCGAAACTCATGGCCACACGGTGATCGCCGTGGCTGTCCACCGTGCCGCCGCTGAGCGTGCCCCCGACAATCCGGATGCCGTCCGGGCGAGGCTCCGCCTCGATGCCCAGGCTCGCCAGACCGTCCGCCATGACCTGAATGCGGTCGGATTCCTTCACGCGCAGCTCTTCCGCGCCGGTGAGCAGGGTTTCCCCCTCGGCGCAGGCGGTGGCGATAAACAGCGCCGGGAACTCGTCGATAGCCAGAGTCACCAGCTCTTCTGGAATCCGGATGCCCCTGAGCCGGCTGCCGCGCACGCGCAGATCCGCCACCGGCTCGCCGCCGCTGCTGTCCTCGTTTTCCAGGCGGATAT
>CAZHGU010000174.1:0-4159 GCA_964532105.1 uncultured Alcanivorax sp.
AGCCCCAGTGCCAGCGCGTCCAGCCAGGGCGCCGGCGTGAATTGCCAGCCTGTCACCTGATCCAGACCATACCCCACCAGCAACCCGCCCAGGTGAATCAGCGGCGGGGGCATGCGAACCTCCGGGTGTTCCAGTGCCATCATGAATCTCCTGCTACGGGTTGCTTGCCTTGGCGAAAACAACCGGGTTATGGTAGCTGAAAGTCCCGTTTCCGCGGGTGTGGTCGCGATCACCAGAATAACGGATTCCGCCGGAATCGAAAGTCGATACGGCGGCGAAGGCGATGCAGCGTTGAATGCGCCCGCCGCCCTGAGTTGTCACAACACAGCAGGGGTATCCCGATGGAAGATCGCGCCACCGTAATGAATCCCGTCTCCTCTACCTCCATTGGTTCCGACCAGGGTGCCGCTGCGGCGAAGACCTATGTTCTGGATACCAATGTCCTGATCCATGATCCCAACTCGTTGCTCAATTTCGAGGAGCACGAGGTGGTGATTCCCATGACGGTGCTGGAAGAGCTCGACCGTCTCAAGAGCGGCAAGGCCCACACTGCCGCCGATTGCCGCGCCGCCATTCGTCTGATTGATCAGGTGCTGGGCGAGGCCTCGCCTGAAGAAGTGGAAAACGGCGTGCCCATTCATCGCGGCGGCGGCGTGGAACCGGAAGGCACCCTGGCGGTGATGATGCCCCGGCCCATGGACGATGGCGATGGGCTGCTGCCGGATAACCTCAACGACAATCGCATTATCAATGATATCGCCTCGCTCAAGGCCCGTGGGTCGGCGCGCCGGCATGTGCTGGTGAGCAAGGATATCAATATGCGTCTCAAGGCCCGCGCCTGTGGTGTGGAAGCCGAGGACTATCACACCGACCAGCTGGTCTCGGATGTGGATCAGCTCACCCGGGGCTACTTCGAGCTGAGCGGTTCCTTCTGGGACCGGATTCCGCAAGTGGATACGGAGCAGAAGGGCCCGCAAACCCTGCACCATCTTTCCCGCGCCATGCTGGTCAACGAGGTGCTGGGCGCCGAAGTCTTTCCCAATCAGTACATCGTGGACGAAACCGGGTTCGCGGGCCGGATTATCGCGGTCGATGAGGACCACGTCACCCTGCGCCATCTGCAGGTGGATGATCTGCTGCATCAGCAGGCCTGGGGGCTTCTGCCCATGAATCTGCAGCAGGGCATTGCCCTGGATCTGCTGCTCGACCCGGATGTGCATCTGGTCAATCTCACCGGCGCCGCCGGTTCCGGCAAGACGATCCTGGCCCTGGCGGCGGCCATCGAAATGACCATTGAGCAAAAGCGCTTTTCCAAGATTATTGCCACGCGTTCCACACCGCCGCTGGCGGAAGAACACGGCTTTCTGCCGGGTACCGAGGAGGAAAAGATGGACCCCTGGCTGGGCGCGATCAACGACAATATCGAAGCGCTGCACATGGAGGACCAGAATCCGAACGGCAGCATTCAGTACGTCAAGGAAAAGGCCAACATCCAGTTCAAGGCCATGAACTATATCCGCGGGCGCAGCTTTCAGCGCGCCATGATCCTGATTGATGAAAGCCAGAATCTGAGCCCGCACCAGATGAAAACCATCATCACGCGCGCGGGCGAGGGCAGCAAGGTGGTGTGTCTGGGCAATCTGGCCCAGATCGACACACCCTATCTCAACGCTACCAGTTCCGGCCTGGCGTACATGACCGAACGTTTCAAGGGCTTCCGCTTCGGCGGTTCGGTGCAGCTCCAGGGCGTGCCCCGTTCGGTGCTGGCCGAGTATGCGGAGACCTTCTTGTAACACCGCGCCTGCTCATGGGCAGGTGCAACCAGGGAAGTATCGAAAACAACGACAAGAGGACACAATCATGTGGATGCCGAGAACCATCCTGTCCATGCTGTTGGCGGCGCTGCTGATCGCGCCCGTCCAGGCCCATGAAGCCGGCGATACGCTGCTGCGCTTCGGCCTGCTGACCAGTCAGCCGGATACCGGCAATGAAACCCTGGATATTTCCAGCTCCAACCAGAACCGGGAAGTGGAACTGGCCGAGGACACCATGCCGGCGTTATCCGCGAGTTATCTCTTCCATGAGTATCTGGGCGTAGGCGTTGCCACTTCGCTGCCGTTGTCACACAACATTCTGCTCGATGACAGTGGTACCGGAAGCGGGCTGGCTGGCGAAACCGGCGTAATCTCGCCCAACGCCACGCTGGAAGTGCATTTTCCCGCCGTAGCGGGGATCAACGCCTATGTGGGCCTGGGCTTTCATTACACCGCCTTTTTCGAGGAGGACTTTCGCAACCGCAATGCCCGCAATGTGCCCGCGGGCCACAAGCTGGAAATGGATTCGTCCACGGGTTTCGTGGCGCGTCTGGGCGCGGATTATGACATCGGCCAGGACTGGTTCATCAGCAGCTCGATCGCCCATCTGGATGTGGAAAGCACCACCCGGGTGCGCGACGGTAGCGGGAACACCGAGGACAAGGTGGATATAGCCCTGGATCCGCTGCAGTTCCAGGTGGGTGTGGCGCATCGGTTCTGAAAGCTGTTCCCGGGCCTGCAATCCACGCGGTTTCAGGCGCGGATCAGCCGGGCGTTTCCTCTCCGCGCTTTTCCTCCGCGGGAGCCTGCTCGTCGAGCAGTTCCTGCGGGGGATATTCACACTCCAGGCTGCGCCCGATCGCCTTTTCCAGTTCGGGCAGTAGAAAGGCGTCTTCCTCGCAGGCGAAGCTGATGGAAATACCGCTTTCGCCGGCGCGCCCGGTACGCCCGATCCGGTGAACATAATCTTCCGGGTCCTCGGGCAGATTGTAGTTGACGACATGGGTGACGCCGTCAATATGAATGCCCCGGCCGGCCACGTCCGTGGCAATGAGCGCGCGCACCTGCCCTTCGCGGAAACGCTCCAGGGTTTTCATGCGCCGGTTCTGCGGCACTTCCCCGGAAATCATGGCGCAACTGACGCCATGTTTTTCCAGCTTTTCGTACAGGTTCCGGGTGATATCCCGGCGGTTGGCGAAGATGATGACCTTGTGCAGGTTCTCGCGGGTGATCAGGTTGTAGAGCAGATTGAATTTCTGCGCCGTCTCGGTGACATAAACCTTCTGTTCCACCGATTCGGTGGCCACGCTTTCCGGTTCCACCTCCACAATGACCGGGTCCTGCGTCCAGCGCTGCGACAGGTTCATGACGTCCTGGTTGAAGGTGGCGCTGAAGAGCATGGTCTGACGGTGCCGTGACGACGGCGTCAGGCGCACAATGCGCTTGACGTCGGGAATGAAGCCCATATCCAGCATGCGGTCGCCCTCGTCGATCACCAGGGACTCCACCCGGTCCAGCCACAGATCCCGGCGGTTGGCGAAATCCAGCAACCGTCCCGGTGTCGCCACCAGAATGTCCACCAGGCGGCTGCGCAGATGCTCCTGCTGGCGGTTGAAGTTCATCCCGCCCACCACGCTCATCACCTGGAGATCGGTGTGGCGTGCCAGCTGCCGGGTGTCCCTTTCGATCTGCATGGCCAGCTCGCGCGTGGGCGCGATAATGAGCGCGCGCGGCTCGCCGGCGTAGCGCTGTACCGGCACGGGATTTTTCAGCAGATCGTCGATGATGGTGATAACAAAGGCGGCCGTTTTGCCCGTGCCCGTCTGGGCCCGGCCGATGGCGTCGGCGCCGGCCAGGGTATGGCTCAACACCTGCGCCTGGATAGGGGTGCAATACTGAAAGCCGGCATCGGCAATGGCGCGCCGGAGCGGCTCTTCCAGCGGAAAGGCGTCAAAAGAAACGAGTTCCTCGCTTTCCGAAGCCGGCGAATCCGTGCGGGTCGAGCTGTCCTCGTCACTCATGGGGCACTCACAGAACTGGCGGAAGTCGGCATTGTAGAAAATTTATACAGCCGGGGGAAGCCGCGATCAGTGGCGCCGGAATACCAGGGTGCGATTGTTCGCGGGCATGGCATGATCCGCCACCGGGTCCAGTCCGGCCGCCTTCATGCATTCTTCGATCCATTCGTAGTCACGCAGGCCCATGGCCGGATCCCGTTCGCGCAATGTGGTATCAAAGCGTGCATTGCTCTCGGCACAAGTGCCGTTATAGCAAAAGGGCCCGTAGACCAGAAAAAGCCCGACGCGCACCAGATGGACCGCCGCCCGCTCGATACACATCCGGAC
>CAZHGU010000175.1:0-4123 GCA_964532105.1 uncultured Alcanivorax sp.
ACCGGGGAGGGCTACCGCATCGGCGTGCGCTTCTACGAGAGCCTGCATGAACTCACCCATGCGCCCCGGGCGCCGTACCTGCGCTATCTGAGCGGACTGGAAGAACAGCTGCCGCCGGCCTGAGCCTGCTAGCCCTTGCGGTTGGGGAGCACGTCGCGCAGCTTGTCCGCCATCTCCCGGACCGCCTTCTCGGTGGTTTCCCAGTCGATGCAACCATCGGTAATGGACACCCCGTATTCCAGCTCGGACGGATCGTCGCCCACCTTCTGCTTGCCGTATTTCAGGTGGGATTCGACCATCATGCCCACGATGGACTGGTTACCCTCGACGATCTGCTGGGTCACGTTTTCCATGACCAGCGGCTGCAGGGACGGATCCTTGTTGGAGTTGGCGTGACTGGCATCCACGACGATATTGGTGGAAACTCCGGCCTTGTTCAGTTCCTCTTCCGTCAGGGCGATGGACACCGAATCGTAGTTGGGCTTGCCGCCCCCGCCACGTAGCACCACATGGCCGTAGCTGTTGCCGCGCGTGGTGGTGATGGCCACCTTGCCGTCCGGGTCGATGCCCAGGAAACGGTGGGGATGGGTCACCGACTGCATGGCATTGATGGCCACATCCAGGCTGCCGTCCGTGCCGTTCTTGAAGCCCACGGGACTGGACAGGCCGGACGACATTTCCCGGTGCGTCTGGGATTCGGCCGTGCGCGCGCCGATGGCGGTCCACGAGATCAGATCCTGCATGTACTGCGGCGTGATCGGATCCAGCGCCTCGGTGGCCGCGGGCAGGCCCAGGTCCGCGATATCCAGCAGCAGCTTGCGGGCCATGTGCAGCCCGTCCTCGATCTTGAAGCTGTCGTCGATATAGGGGTCGTTGATCAGCCCCTTCCAGCCCACGGTGGTGCGGGGCTTTTCGAAATAGACGCGCTGTACCAGCACCAGGGTATCGCTGACCTCGTCGGCGAGCTTTTTGAGCCTGTTCGCGTATTCCATGGCCGCGTCCACGTCATGGATGGAGCAGGGGCCCACCACCAGAAACAGGCGGTGGTCCTCGCGGTCGAGAATATTGCGGATGGTGTCCCGTCCGCGGGAGACGGTGTCCCGGGCCGTGTCGCTCAGGGGCAACTCGTCCTTGATCTGACGCGGCGTGGTCAGCAAATCCTGGGACTCGATGTTGAGATCGTCTACCTTGATATCCAGCATGGGTTGCGCTTGTCCGTACTTGAAGTGTTTGCAGGCTTCGCAGTCTAGCCCAATCAGCGGAAGGAGGAAACGCCCGGCCCGCTATGACGCCGATTGAACGCCGCTATTCCAGCAGTTCCTCCACCCAGGGCGGGACCACCTCGCCGGCGGGCCCGTGGCGGTGCTCGTGGAAGGCGGAGTTCATCTCCGAGGGTTCCAGATTCAGCTCCACGGTGTGCGCGCCCGCCGAGCGGGCCAGCTCGACGAAACCGGCCGCCGGATAGACATTGCCCGAGGTACCCACGGCCAGAAAGAGATCACAGGCGGCCAGCTCCCCCTGGATGCGGTCCATCTGTTGCGGCATTTCGCCGAACCAGACCACATTTGGACGCAACCGGCCCGGGGTGCCGCAGGCGGGGCAGGCCGAGTCCTTTTCGATGGGCTCGCGCCAGTCGCTGGCCCGGTGGCAGACCTCGCACCAGGCCTGAAGCAGATCCCCGTGCATGTGGATCAGATTGCGGCTGCCGGCGCGCTCGTGCAGGTCATCCACGTTCTGGGTGACCAGCAGCACCTCGCCGGGATGTTCGTGCTCCAGCCGGGCCAGGGCCTTGTGGCCGGCATTGGGTTCGATGCCCTCGAGCAGTTGCCGGCGGCGTTCGTTGTAGAAGGCCTGGACGGTGTCCGGGTTCCGGCGGAAGCCCTCGGGCGTGGCCACGTCCTCCAGCCGGTACTGCTCCCAGAGTCCGCCCTGGTCGCGGAAGGTGGAGATGCCGGATTCGGCCGAGATTCCGGCGCCGGTAAGTATTACAATGCGCTCGTGTTTCATAAGGGCCAGGTTCTGTTTGTATGAGTGATCAGGTGGTAGCTCGTCACGAAGTCACGGATCTTGCCGGCCGTGGCCGGGTCAATCTGTTGCATTTTCATCCGGGCACGGTGCTGATGATCGCCGCCACCGCTGTGGGTCTGTACCGGAACCCGGAAGCGGTGAATGATCCCCTGGGCAACGGCCTGATCGGCTATGAAGCCATACCCGAGCCCCTGCAGGGTGACGCCGAGGCGTCCGACGGCCAGGTGCGGGAACACCAGGCCGGTTATGTGCGTCTGGCTTCGGGCGGGATCATTTTTATTCGCCCGGATGGTGTGGGACTCTACCCGGACACCGACGCCGCGCTCAATAATCGTGACATGTACTGGCTCATTCCCTTCGAAGCCGACAACTGAGCAGGAACCATCATGGTTGAAGAACAAACCCGTCTGCGTCTGCGTCAGCTCAGCGCCGAGGACTACGAACCCTTCGCCAGTCTCATGGATCTGGTGTATCCGGATATCGGCGGTGCCTGGCCGCGCAAGCTGGTGCTGGAACTGATCCGGCTCTTTCCGGAAGGGCAGATGGTGATCGAGGACAACGGCGAGCTGGTGGCGGTGGCGCTCACCATCAAGGTGAATTACGACCGTTTTTCCAATCCGCACCGCTATACGGATCTGATCACGGACAAGGAAGTGCGCGGCCATGATCCGGACGGCGACGCCCTCTACGGCCTGGATGTCTTCGTCCATCCCGAATACCGCGGCTATCGTCTGGGCCGGCGGCTGTACCAGGCGCGCAAGGATCTGTGCCGCGAGCAGAACATGAAGGCCATTCTCGCCGGCGGACGCCTGCCCGGATATCACAAGCAGAGCGAGGAGATGACGGTCACCGAATACCTGGAGCAGGTGGAAGGGCATGTCATCCACGACCCGATCCTGTCCTTCCAGATCGCCAACGGTTTCGACGTCAAGCGCCTGATGTCGCGCTATCTGCCCGAGGATTCGCTGTCCCACGGCTACGCCACCCTGCTGGAGTGGGACAACATCCTCTATGAACCGGACCAGGGCCAGCCCTATGCCCGCAAGTCCGTGGTGCGTCTGGGCGTGGTGCAGCGGCGCATGCGTGCCGCGCGTTCGGTGGAGGATCTGCTCGGGCAGGTGGAGTTCTTCGTTGATTCGCTGTCCGATTACTACTGCGATTTCGTGGTGCTGCCTGAATTCTTCAGCGCGCCCCTGATGGGTCTGAAACCGGATCTGTCGTCCGTGGAGGCGGTGCGCTTTCTGGCCGGTTTTACCGAGGAACTGCGCGCGGCCATCTCGGACATGGCGGTCAGTTACAACATCAATATCGTGGCCGGTTCCATGCCGCTGGAAGACGACGAACAGCTCTACAACACCGCCTTCATGTGCCACCGCGACGGCACGGTGGAAGAACAGCGCAAGCTGCACATCACGCCGCATGAGCGCCGGGACTGGCTGATTCAGGGCGGCAATGCCGTGCGTGTTTTCGACACGGACGCGGGCCGCGTGGGCATTCTTATCTGCTATGACGTGGAGTTTCCCGAGCTGGGCCGGATCCTGGCCGACCAGGACATGGAGATCCTGTTCGTGCCCTTCTGGACGGATACCAAGAACGGCTATCTGCGTGTGCGGCACACCGCCCAGGCGCGGGCGATCGAAAACGAATGCTATGTCGCCATCGCCGGCAGCGTGGGCAACCTGCCGCGCGTGGACAATGTGGACATTCAGTACGCGCAGTCGGCGGTGTTCTCACCCTCGGACTTCTATTTCCCGCATGACGCCACCATTTCCGAGGCGGTGCCCAACACCGAAATGCTGCTCTTTGCCGATGTGGATCTGGACAAGGTGAAGCTGCTCCACCGGGAAGGTTCGGTCACCAATCTGCGTGACCGGCGCGACGATCTCTACCGGCTCGACTGGTCGCGGTACGACGGGGAATAAAAACAAGAACTTGTATTTTTGAGGCTAACCAGCAGGTATGGCATCTCGTGGTGTCAGCGAAGGATGCTCATGCTTTTTTATCCGGGAATATCCTTTCCGCGGGTTATACCGGGCGAGGCCGAAGGCGAGCCCGTATCCAAGGGGCCCCGCTGAGCCGCCGAGGGCGGCGGGCG
>CAZHGU010000176.1:0-4104 GCA_964532105.1 uncultured Alcanivorax sp.
ACGGCCGCGCCCAGCCCGGTGTCGTGCAACGCGGCCATGCAGTCGCGTATCGCGCCCACGCCCGGAAAGACCACCCGGTCGGCGTTGACCACCTCCTCCGGCTCGCGGGTAATGTGGATGCGCTGATCCGCGGCCACCTTTTCCAGCGCCTTCTTCGCGGAATGGAGATTGCCCATTCCGTAATCCACTACGGCAACGGTTTCGCTCATGAATCCTCGCGGCGCGGGTCAGTCACTCAGGGTGCCCTTGGTGGACGGCGACACCTCGGCCATGCGCTCGTCGCGCTCGACGGCCATGCGCAGTGCCCGGCCGAAGGCCTTGAACACCGTCTCCACCTGGTGGTGGGCATTGCGCCCGCGCAGGTTGTCGATGTGCACGGTAATCATGGCGTGGTTCACCAGCCCCTGGAAGAACTCATAAGCCAGATCCAGATCGAAGTCGCCCACCCGCGCACGGGTGAACTCCACGAACATCTCCAGTCCGGGCCGGCCCGACAGATCCATGACCACGCGCGACAGCGCCTCGTCCAGCGGCACATAGCTGTGCCCGTAGCGGCGCACGCCCTTCTTGTCCCCCCAGGCCCGGGCGAGCGCCTGCCCCAGGGTGATGCCGATATCCTCCACGGTGTGGTGCGCATCCACCTCCAGATCCCCCCGGGCCTGGATGTCCAGATCCACCAGGCCGTGGCGGGCAATCTGCTCCAGCATGTGCTCGAGAAAGGGGATACCCGTTTCCAGCTTCGCCTCACCGGAGCCGTCCAGATTCACCGTGGCGGTGATCCGGGTCTCCAGGGTGTCGCGCTCGACGCTGGCGCTGCGCTCGCTCATGCCTGACCTCCGTTGCAAGAGGCGCTATTATACGGGCTTTGGCGCCGGAATTGCATGGAAGGCTCCGAATGAACGCGCGAGCCGCGCCCCGCCGGGCCGCGGACAGACCGTAGTCGAGAGTCCCATGCCGCTGGAGATCAAACAGAGTCCGCTGACCCCGAACACCCTGGATCACTTCGACCAGGTGCTGCGCGACCGGCCCGAGGAACGGAACCGGCTTGCCGCGGCCGTGGACGAAGCCGGTACGCGCCTCTTCCAGGCCATTTTCAACGGCCGCAGCGTGGGCCTGTTGCTGCTGCGCGAGACCCACGCCCAACCGGTGGTGGACACGGTGGTGGTTCACCCGGCCACGCGCGGACGCGGCGTGGGCCGGACCCTGCTGGAACAGGCCGGCCGGGCGCTGGGCGCCGACCCCCTGATGCCGGACGACTGTCGCAAGGGCTAACAGGCCGTTAATCCGTCCATGAGTGCTATGATCGCGGCTGATCCGCTTTCGGACAGGAGGCTGCCATGCCCCGCGCGCTGCGCATCACGCTGATTACCCTGGGCGTTATCGTGCTCCTGCTGGTCGCGGCCCTGGTGGCCGCCACCCAGCTGATCGATCCCAATACCTTCAAGCCCCGCATCAGTGAAATGGCGCGCGAACAGGCCGGGCTGGATCTGGACATCCAGGGGGATCTGGACTGGGCCTTCTGGCCCTCGCTGGGGCTGAGCCTGGGCCGCACCGAGACCCGGCTGGCCGGCGAGGAGGAGCTTTTCGCCGCGCTGGATGAAGCCCATATGGGCGTGGCCGTCTGGCCGCTTCTGTTCGGCGAGGTACGCATGGACGAAATCCGCCTGGACGGACTCAACCTGAATCTGGTGCGCACCGCCGACGGCGCCAACTGGGAAAGGATCGGTCCGGCCGGCAAGGACGAAACCGGAACAGCCGGCGAAGAGACATCGCCACAGGAGCAGGACTCAGGCTCACTGGATATTCCCGTCACGGTGCCGGAAATCGCCGTCACCGACAGCCGGCTGCGCTACCGCGACACCACCGCCGACACCGATATCCGGGTAGATCATCTCGAGCTGAACGCGCGGGATGTGACTCTGGAGGAAACCTTCCCGGTCTCGCTATCCCTGCGCTATCAGGATCAGGCGGATATCCGCGTGGACCTGGAGCTGGACACCGAAGCCCTGCTGGAGCCCAACGACAACCATTACCGGCTGGCGCCATTCAACCTCACCGCGGACGTCGGCGGACTCACCGCGAACCCGGCGACGATACGCCTGGACCAGAGCCTGGATCTGAACCTCGAGCGCGAACGCCTGCGCATTGAGGAGTTCACCCTGAACGCCGCCGACACCCGTACCCGGGGCAGTCTGGAAGTCACCGGCTGGTCCGCTCAGCCGAGCTTCTCCGGACAGGTGAAAACCGAACCCTTCGATGCCAACGCCGCCCTCAAGGCCGTGGGCATTTCCCCCGTCGAGACCAGCGACCCGGAGGCGCTCTCGCGGGTGGCATTCAACGCGGAGTTACAGGGGACCAACAGCCTGATCGCCGATCCCCTGACACTGACCCTGGACGACAGCGAGATCAGCGGCCGCGCCGGCCTGGCCGATCTGGACTCCGGCCGGCTGGTGGCGGATCTGCGGCTGGATCAGATGAAACTGGAGCGCTACCTGCCCCCGGAACCGGAAGGCGGCGAAGACGACAGCGACCAGGAAGAAACAGCAGAGCCCGATCTCAATCAGGGCGAGGCCAGTCCGGGCCAGCCCCGCCCGCTGTCCACGGAACCGCTGCTGCCGCTGGAGACCCTGCGCGGCATCAACGCGGAGCTGGAACTGGCCGTGGGCGAATTGAGCCACAAGGACATTGCGCTGAGCGAAGCACAGTTCGCCGTCACCGCCGACGAAGGCCTGATCGAGCTGCAAACGGCCGAGGGCCGGGCCCTGGACGGAAGTTTCAACGCCACGGCACAACTGGACGCCCGCGAGGACACCCCCGCCATGCAGCTGCAGTCCAGCGTCACGGACATGCAGATCCAGCCGGCCGTCCGGCGGGCGCTGGAGCGGGACCTGCTCAAGGGGATTCTGTCGCTGGACACCGAACTCCGGGCCAAGGGCAACAGCGAAAAGGCCCTGATGGACAGCGCCCGGGGCACAACCGAGCTGAGCCTGGCCGACGGCACCCTGCGCGGCGTGAACTTTCACAGCACCCTGATCCAGGGCCTGAACGAGATTCTGGGCCGCTATCAGGGGCTGACCGCCTTTCTGCCCACCCGGGACTCCGGCAAGCTGCCCCCCGAGCTCAGCAAGGACACGAAAATCGTGGACCTGACCAGCCGCGCCCGGCTGGAAGAACGGGTGCTCTATGTGGAACAGCTCGATGCCGAACTGCGCAAAGGCAACCTGTCCGGCGACGGCTGGCTGAACCTCTACAACCAGGATTTCGACATGACCCTGGGCTTGCAGTCCCCGGAACTGGGCGACAGCGAGCATGTCGCCGGACGCACCTGGCCGCTGCGCTGCGCCGGCAACCTGGCCGGCGCGCCGGGTGACTGGTGCCGGCCGGACCGCGAGGGCTTCCGCGCTATCGGCAAGGAGATCGCCGCCCAGGCGGCCAAAGAGCGCGTGAAAGAGGAAATGGGCGTGGAGGCCGAGGGGGACTCGGCCGAGGAAGTCATCAGGAACGCCGCCGAGAAGAAGGCCCGTGAGAAAGCGAAAGAAGAGGTCGAAGATAAAGTGAAGGAAGAACTCGAGAATCTTTTCCGCTGATGCGTGCTACCGAATTTCGCAAGGCAGTACTGCGCTGGTTCGACCGCCACGGCCGGGATGATCTGCCCTGGCAACGCGAGATCACGCCCTACCGGGTCTGGGTCTCGGAGATCATGCTCCAGCAGACCCGGGTGGCCACCGTCATTCCCTATTTCGAGCGTTTCATGGAATCCTTCCCGGACGTCCATGCCCTGGCCCGGGCGGAGCAGGATCAGGTGCTGCATCTGTGGACCGGACTGGGCTACTACGCCCGGGCGCGCAACCTCCATCGCGCCGCCGTTCAGATCGTGGAGGACCATGGTGGCGAGTTTCCCCGGGACGTAGAGGAGCTGCAGAAGCTGCCCGGCATCGGACGTTCCACCGCCGGCGCCATTGCCAGTATCAGCATGAACGTCCGCGCGCCCATTCTGGACGGCAATGTGAAACGGGTCCTGGCGCGCTTTCACGCCGTGCCCGGCTGGCCAGGCGACACCGCCGTCTCGAAGCGGCTCTGGGAGCTGGCCGAGCACTACACGCC
>CAZHGU010000177.1:0-4089 GCA_964532105.1 uncultured Alcanivorax sp.
CACGGAGATCGAGCTGCGCCTGGACGGTGTCGGCGTGCATTTGCCCGTGCGCGCGCTGGAGGGCCTGCCGGCGGATCGCGTGGCCGTGCCCGTGGCCCTGACCGATCTGCCCGACCACCGTCTGCCCGCGGACTGTGAGCTGATCTGGCCGGAGGCGAACTGATGCTGCTCAAGATCGCCGAAATCGTGGCCATTTTCGGCGTGCTCATTCTGGGCGCGGCGGCGCTCACCTGGGTGGAGCGGCGTCTGCTGGGTCTGTGGCAGGACCGGTATGGGCCCAACCGGGCCGGGCCCTTCGGCATTCTTCAGCCCGTGGCGGACATGGTGAAGATCCTCACCAAGGAAGACTGGATTCCGCCTTTCGCCGATCGCGTTCTTTATGTGATCGCGCCGGCGATCATTATCGTCGCCACCTTTATGGTGTTTGCGGTCATCCCGCTCTCGCCGTCACTCGGCGTGATTGAACTCAATATCGGCCTGCTGTTCTTCCTGGCCATGGCATCGCTGTCGGTGTATTCGGTGGTGCTGGCCGGCTGGGCGTCGAATTCCAAGTATGCGCTGCTCGGCGGCGTGCGCGCCGCCTCCCAGATGATCAGCTATGAAGTTTTCATGGCCCTGTCCCTGGCGGGCGTGATCATGATGGCCGGCTCCTTCAATCTGCGCACCATTGTCGAGGCCCAGGCGGGGCTGTGGTATGTGGTGCCGCAGTTCTTCGGCTTCGTTGCCTTTTTCGTTGCCGGGCTGGCCGAATCCCATCGGCTGCCCCTGGATCTGCCCGAAAGCGAACACGAACTCACCGCCGGTTTTCATACCGAGTATTCGGGCATGAAGTTCGGCATGTTCTTTCTGGGCGAATATGTGGGCGTGATCGTGACCTCGGCCATGATCGTCACGCTCTTCTTCGGCGGCTGGCACGGCCCCTGGCTGCCGCCGCTGATCTGGTTCGCGCTCAAGATGGCGTTTTTCGTGGGGCTGTTCGTATTGCTGCGCGCCGCCATCCCGCGGCCGCGTTATGATCAGCTCATGGCCTTTGGCTGGAAACTTCTTCTGCCGCTGACCCTGGCGAACGCCGTGGTCACCGGCGGCATTCTGCTGGCGCAAAAGGGCGTCGCATGAGGTGTTTATGCTGAGTCAGTTGCGCACCCTCTGGTGGGTTCTGCTGCATACGTTCCGCAAGCGGGACACGCTGCAGTACCCGGAGGAGGAAGTCTATCTGCCGCCGCGCACGCGCGGACGCATTGTTCTGTCGCGCGACCCGGACGGCGAGGAGCGCTGTGTCGCCTGCAATCTGTGTGCCGTGGCCTGTCCCGTGGACTGCATTTCCCTGGCCAAGGCGGAAGACGATCAGGGGCGCTGGTATCCGGAGTTCTTCCGGATCAATTTCTCGCGCTGCATTTACTGCGGCATGTGCGAGGAAGCCTGCCCCACCTATGCCATTCAGCTGATCCCGGATTTCGAAATGGCCGAGTACAACCGCGCCAACATGGTCTACGAAAAGGATGATCTGCTGATCGCGGGCACGGGCAAGTATCCGGATTACAATTTCTACCGCGTCGCCGGCATGGCCGTCGGCGGCAAGGACAAGGGCGAAGCGGAAAACGAGGATTATCCCATCGATCCGAAGAGCCTGATGCCATAGCAGGCTTTCCAACAGCCTGCCAAGGAGAGCGAACGCATGACACTGGTGTTCTACATAACGGCTGCCATTGCCGTGCTTGCCACCCTGCTGGTGGTGACGGGCCGGCATGCCGTGCATGCGTTGTTGTATCTGGTGGTCTCGCTGTTCGCCGTGGCCGTGCTGTTCTATCTCATGGGCGCGCCCTTTGCCGCCGCCCTGGAAATCATTATCTATGCCGGCGCCATCATGGTGCTCTTTGTCTTCGTGATCATGATGCTGAACCTGGGCGAGGCGGACAGCGAACAGGAACAGCGCTGGCTCGCGCCCACTACCTGGATCGGACCGGCGTTGCTGTCCGCGATCCTGCTGAGTCAGTGGCTCTGGGTACTGCGCCAGGGCGGCGAAGGTGATATCACCGGCGAGATCGTGGGCGCGCGCGAGCTGGGCATTGCCCTGTTCTCGCAATACCTGCTGGCGGTGGAAATGGCCGGGCTGTTGTTGCTGGCCGCGCTGGTGGGCGCTTTCCATCTGGGCCGCAAGCGCCGGGAGGACGACGAATGACCACGATTCCGCTGGATCATGTGCTCATGCTCGCCGCCGTGCTGTTTGCGCTCGGTACCGCCGGAGTTCTGATGCGGCGCAATATCGTCTTTGTGCTCATGTCCCTGGAAGTGGTGCTCAATGCCACGGGCCTGGCCTTCGTGGCCGCCGGCGCGCGCTGGGGCGAGCCGGACGGTCAGGTGATGTTCGTGTTCGTGCTCACCCTGGCGGCGGCGGAAGTGACGGTGGCGCTGGCGCTCATGCTCCAGGCCGTGCGTCACTACAGCACGCTGGATCTGGATGTTCTACGGCGGATGCGGGGATGAGTAGACCATGACCAAGGAAATCCTGCTCTGGCTCATTCCGTTACTGCCCCTGGCCGGCTTTCTGGTGCTGGCGCTGGCGGGCGCGCATCTGTCGAAGCGTGGCGTGGCCGTGGTGGGCGCCGGGTCCGTGGGCCTGGCCGCGTTGACCGCCGGCGTACTGGCGGCGCTGTTCTACAGCGCCGGCTCGGATCCGGTGATTGCCCATCTCGGAAGCTGGTTCCGCGCGGGCAATCTCAGCGCCGACTTTACGCTCTATCTGGATCAGCTCGCGGTGATCATGACGCTGGTGATCACGGGCGTGGGCTTTCTCATTCACTGGTTCTCCACCGAATTCATGGCGGAGGAGGCGGACTACCGGCGCTACTTCGCCTATCTCAATCTCTTTGTCGCCGCCATGCTCATGCTGGTGCTGGCGGACAATCTGGTGCTGCTCTTCCTGGGCTGGGAAGGCGTGGGCCTGTGCAGCTATCTGCTCATCGGCTACTGGCACCGGGACCCGGCCAACGGCTATGCCGCGCGCAAGGCCTTCGTGGTCACACGCATCGGGGACGTGGCCCTGCTGCTGGGCTTCTTCCTGCTGTTCGTGGAGCTGGGGGAATTCAGCATCCAGCCGCTGCTCGCCGGCGCGCCCATGTACCTGGAAGGCGGCGCGGCGCGCATGGAGCTGATCGCGTTGCTGCTGCTCGGCGGGGCCGTGGGCAAGTCGGCGCAGCTGCCGTTGCAGGTCTGGCTGCCGGACGCCATGGCCGGTCCGTCGCCGGTGAGCGCGCTCATCCATGCCGCCACCATGGTCACCGCCGGGGTCTATCTCATCGCCCGGTTGCATCCGCTGTTCGAGCTGGCGCCCGCCGCGCAGATGATGGTGGCGCTGGTGGGCCTCGCCACGTTGCTGGTGGCGGCCTGGGCGGCGCTGTCCCAGCGCGATATCAAGCGCATTCTGGCGTACTCCACCATCAGCCAGATCGGCTACATGTTCCTGGCGCTGGGCGTGGGGGCCTGGGGCGCGGCCATCTTCCATCTGGTTACCCATGCCTTCTTCAAGGCGCTGCTCTTCCTGGGCGCCGGCCGGGTGATCGAGCACATGCATCACGAACACGACATCTTCCGCATGGGCGGGCTGCGCCGGGTCATGCCCTTTACCTTCGGAGTCTTTCTCGCCGGCGCCGCCTCGCTGGCGGCCGTGCCCTGGCTCACGGCGGGCTTCTACAGCAAGGACAAGATCCTGCTGGCCGCCGCCGGGGCACCCGAGCTGGGCACGCTGTTGTTCGCCGGCGGCCTGATCGGCGCGCTTATGACCGCCTTCTATACATTCCGGCTGGTGTTCACCGTTTTCTTCGGTGAGCCGGTGACCGAAGAACCCGAACACGCGGGCTGGAGCATCAGGGCGCCGCTGACCCTGCTCGGTGTCCTGTCGATTCTGGGGGCACTGATCCCGTTGCCGCTGAACCAGGTGTTCCCGTCTCATCACGCCGCGCACAGCACGGCCCTGGTGCTGCTGGCGGCGGGCGTGGCCATCGCCGGGATCGCGCTGGCCTGGTGGACCCATGGCCGGCGCCGGCCCACGGGCGAAACCCGGGACTGGCCGCTGTGGCGGCGCGGGCTGGA
>CAZHGU010000178.1:0-4053 GCA_964532105.1 uncultured Alcanivorax sp.
GAGATGTTCTTCGATCTGCGCAAGGTGCCGGGACTGAAGAAGAAGCCGTCCACCTCGGAGCTGATCGACTGGCTCAAGCTGCTGATGGCCGACGATATTCCGGACGACATTCTCACCAACCGGGACCCGAGCAAGGCCATCCCGCCGCTCTACGGCGCCCTGGTGAAGAACGAGTCGGATGTTCAGCTGCTGGAACGCCTGGCCTTTATGGCCCGCCGGGAAGGGCGCTAGGCTGAAACCACGACTCTGGAAATGAATCGCGGCAAGGATGCCGCTCCCACAAAAGCAATCCCCTGTGGGAGCGGCATCCCTGCCGCGACTCTCGAATCGTAAGAGAAGCGGCATGCTCGTCAACTTCTTCCATACATTACGCAACTACCGGGTCCCCGTCAGCATGCGGGAACTGCTGGACCTCTATGAGGCCCTGCAGGCCCGGGTCGCCTGGGGCAGCATCGACGAGTTCTATCAGCTCGCCCGGGCGGTCATGGTCAAGGACGAGGCGCATTACGACCGTTTCGACCGCGCCTTTGCCGCCTATTTCGAGGGCCTGGAAGAACTGGGCAACGAATGGCTCACCCAGTCCATTCCCGAGGACTGGCTGCGCAAGGAACTGGAAAAGAACCTTACCCAGGAAGAAATCGACCAGCTCGAGGGCAACGGCAGCCTGGAAGAGCTCATGGAGAAATTCCGCGAGCGCCTGGAAAACCAGGACGAGCGCCACGAGGGCGGCAACCGCCATATCGGCACCGGCGGCACCTCGCCCTTTGGCGCCTATGGGGCACACCCGGAGGGCATCCGCCTGGGCGGGCCGTCGCGCACCCAGCGCGCGACCAAGGTTTGGGAAAAGCGCGAATTCGCCAACCTGGACGACTCGCGTGAATTGGGCACCCGGGATATCAAGCTGGCGCTGCGCCGGCTGCGCAAGCTCGCCCGCACCGGCCGCGAGGAAGAGCTGGATCTGGACACCACCATCAGCTCCACCGCGAAAAACGCCGGCCTGCTGGATATCCGCATGCGCCCCGAGCAGGAAAACCGCGCCAAGGTACTGCTGTTCTTCGACGTGGGCGGCTCCATGGACCCGCACATCAAGACCTGCGAGGAACTGTTCTCCGCCGCCCGGCAGGAGTTCAAGCACATGGAGTATTTCTACTTCCACAACTTCGTCTACGAATATGTGTGGAAGGACAACCGCCGGCGCTGGGACGAGAAGGTGTCGCTGTGGGACGTGCTGCACAAGTACGGCCACGACTACAAGGTAATCTTTGTCGGCGACGCCGCCATGAGTCCCTACGAGATCAACTCCGTGGGCGGGTCCATCGAGCACTGGAACAAGGAACCCGGCGCCGTCTGGTTCCAGCGCATCACTGAAACCTACGACAAGGTGGCCTGGCTCAACCCCGAGCCCCGCAAGACCTGGGATTATGTCACCTCCACCGCCTGGATTCGCCAGCTGGTCGACGACCACATGTATCCGCTGACCATGGAAGGCATCGACGAGGCGGTTCGCTACCTCGCGAAATAGCAAGGGGCAAGAAGCAAGGTGCGAGGTGCGAGGAATAGCCACCGTAGGAGCGACCATCGTGCCCTCTGGGTGCGCCTCGGTCGCGAATATTCCAGAGCGACAAGATACAACCTGTAGGAGAGGCCATCGTGCCTCTGGGTAATCCCTGCCTCGACTTCTGATTCGGGGGCTCTGGAAAGCCGGAAAAACCGGCTGTCACTTTCCTGCGATCGTTTGCGAATAACACCGGTCCTGATGTCCCGGAAATGATATTCTGGTTCTTCTATTCTTCCCCGTAGCGGTTGCAAAAGCGCTAGGGGAAGGGTGATAGCGTTCAGAGGAACCCATGAGTCAAACGAAGATGTTCGCAAGCCTGGGGGCGCCGCTGCGCAATGTGCGCTGGTCCTGGGGCAGTATCCGGGAATCCGATGGCACCGTGTTTCTGCGGGTCTGGCAGGACGGTACCCGGCAAATCGACGGCAAGCGCTATATGTGGATCTCGGATGAGACGCCCGTGGCCGAGGATCCGGGGACCCGGGAGCGTCTGGAACACGCCCGGCTGGTCCAGTCCGGACGACCCTGTTACATGGTCATGTGTCAGGCCGAGGATACCAGCGCCGAGCCGCGTAAAGTGAAGGCGTTCAATGCCCGGGAAGTTTTTGAAGGCGGCGAGGTGGTGCTGACGGAAGGCGCTTACTGGATTGAGCTGGCGGGCCGGGTGTCGGTCAAGAGTGTCACTTCGGAAAAGGAAGAGCCGGCGGATTCGAGCAGCGCCTGATTCGCCCTTTCTTCAGGCCGGTGTTTTCAAACGGCCGGGCAGCATTACTCCCGGCCGGTCTCGTTCTTGCCGCTTATCAAGCCGGCTTCGATCAGCTGGCCCCGTAGTTTCTCCACCCGCTCCCGATTCACGTTGAAATCGTAATAGCCCACCCGTGCGCTGGAACGGACATGCACGACATTGGAGTCCGGGCCACGCAGCAGTTCCAGATCGTCGGTATAGAAGCGCCAGGGGCTGACCACCTCGGCGTGGAGGTAGTATTCGCTGCGTTTCACCACGGTGGTGCGCTCCATGGCGCTCACCACCTCGCCCAGACGTTGCCAGGCTTCATCGCTGTTTTCCCGAAGCCGGAAGGGTGCCACCTGCTTGTCCGGGTCCTCGGCCTGACTGCTGACGCAGCGCGGTGGTTCGGGGCAGGGCGTCAGCTCGCCGTCTTCGGCCAGCCCCGTGCTGTGGCGGGTCATGGAGCAGGCGGAAAGTGTCAGCAATGCGACCAGCGTCACGGTGTGGGCATACATAAGCTTCTCCAGGGGCAGATCCACAGCATACGCGCGAACCGTGGTCTTGACGTGAACTCCTCCTCGCCCCTCGCTCCTTGCGTCTTGCGTCTTCGCGCTGCTACATTATGTAGCATAATGCAGCATTTGAGGTGTGTCATGGCAAGTCCCATGCGACTGGATCCGGACCTGGTCCGGGCCGCCGAGGCCCGGGGGCGGCTGGAAAAGCGCTCCACGCCCCGGCAGATCGAGTACTGGGCGGAGCTGGGCCGGCAACTGGCCGAAGAAGTGTCCATGGAAGACGTGCTCGCCGTTCGGGAGGGGCTGGCGCGGGTTCGGGTGGAACCGGTGGAGGCTGGCCCCCTGGATTCCGATGCGGTATTCGCCCGGGTCGAGGAACTCCGTGAAGACGGCGGGCTCTATGAGGCGGTCACGGACGCGGCCGTTCATTTCGAGCCCAGCCGGAGCAAGCCGGGCATGCTGGACCGGGTTCATCCCGACGGCCGGCGGGAAACCGGTGTGTTCCGCGACGGTGAATTCCGGGTGGCTCATTCCGCATGAGTGCGCCCCAGCTCTGGCTGCTCGCCGGCGGCAACGGGGCCGGCAAATCCACCTTTTATCGACTTTTTCTTCAGCCGCGGGGGCTGCCCTTTATCAATGCGGATCTGATTGCCCGCGATCTTGCGCCGACGGATGCGGAAAACGCGAGCTATCAGGCCTCGCGTATTGCGGAAAAGTTGCGGGTGGAGTGGCTGGAAGCGGGTCGGTCCTTCTGCTTTGAAACCGTGTTCTCCCATCCGGGCAAGGTGGATTTCGTCGCCCGGGCCCGGGCGCTGGGGTATCAGGTGATTCTCGTCTATATTCATCTCGATTCACCGGAGCTGAATCTGGCCCGGGTGAGTCAGCGCGTGAGTTCCGGCGGGCATGGTGTGCCGGAAGACAAGGTGCGCACTCGGTTGCCCCGGACCCTGGAGCATGTCCGGCGAATCGTGCCGCTGGTGGATGAGCTGCGTCTGCTGGATAACAGCGAGCGCGATAACGCTTTTCATGAACTGGCGCTGGTGCGCCAGGGCCGTTTGGTGCGGGCAGTGAAACCGCTGCCCGAATGGGCCCGGTCCATACTGGCCGTGTGGCGTTGACCGGATGATTTCCGGAAAATTCTCAGGCGGGCGTGGGAAGAGCCAATGCGCATCAAGATTACCCACCGGCGTGTAACCCTGGCATTGCAGCTGATTCTGCTGATCGAGGCGACGCTGGCCTTTGCCGGTGGCCGCTGG
>CAZHGU010000179.1:0-4052 GCA_964532105.1 uncultured Alcanivorax sp.
GGGTGATGGCCTGGCGGATCCACCAGGTGGCGTAGGTCGAGAACTTGTAGCCGCGGCGGTATTCGAACTTGTCGACGGCCTTCATCAGGCCGATGTTGCCCTCCTGGATGAGATCCAGGAACTGCAGGCCGCGGTTGGTGTACTTCTTGGCGATGGAGATCACCAGCCGCAGGTTGGCCTCGACCATCTCCTTCTTGGCGCGCCGCGCCTTGGCTTCGCCGATGGATACGCGGCGGTTGATTTCCTTGACTTCGCCGATGGACAGGCCGATCCATTCGGACAGCTGAATGAGCTTCTTCTGCTCGCGCTGGATGTTTTCCTTCACGCTCTTGAGCTTGTCCGCATAGGGCTGGCCCTTCTTGGTACGCGCGAAGTTGTCCACCCACTGCAGGTTGTTCTCGTTGCCCGGGAAGTGTTCGATGAAGTCCTTGCGCTTCATGCCGCCCTTCTTCACGGCCTGGGTCATGATTTCCTTTTCGTGACGGCGCACGGCTTCCAGGGCACTGCGCACCTGCTTGAGCAGATCGTCATAGATGCGCGGCACCAGCTTGAAGAGCGTGAAGTGATCGGCGAGCTCTTCGAGGTGCTTCTCGGTGGTCTTGTGTTCGCGGCCGTTCTTTTTGATGGACTTTTCGGCCTTGTTGAAGAGCTTCTCCAGCTGATTGAAACGCTCGGCCGCCAGGGCCGGGTCCAGACCACCTTCGATTTCCTCTTCTTCGTCGGCTGCCTCGTCCGGCGGCTCGCCTTCGCGTTCCTTGCGTTCCTTTTCCTCGGCGGCCTTCTTCTGCTGTTCCTTCTGTTCCGCCGCCGCCTTGGCACCGGCGGGCGAGGCGGCGCCGTCGTCGTTGGGATCCAGATAGCCGGCGATGATGTCGGTCAGACGACGTTCTTCTTCCTTGATGCGCTTGTATTCGGAGAGCACGGTTTCCACCGAGCCTGGCCAGAAGGCGAGCGCGTGCAGGGTCTCGCGGATGCCTTCCTCAATGCGCTTGGCGATCTCGATCTCGCCTTCGCGGGTGAGCAGTTCCACTGTGCCCATTTCGCGCATGTACATGCGCACCGGGTCCGTGGTGCGGCCCGGCTCGTTTTCCACCGATGCCAGTACGGCGGCTGCTTCTTCCGCGGCCACTTCGTCGGTGGTGCTGCCCGGACTTTCGTCCATGAGCAGCTGTTCGGCGTCGGAGGCCTTCTCCACCACCGGGATGCCCATGTCGGCGATCATCTGGATGATGTCTTCCACCTGATCGGTGTCCGTGATGGACTCGGGCAGGTGGTCGTTCACCTCGGCATAGGTCAGGTAGCCCTGTTCCTTGCCGACCGCGATCAACTGCTTGAGCTGAGACTGTTGTTGCTCTTTACTGGTCGCCATGCGTATCCGGGGTCCGTGGTTGCCGTCCTGGTAGAGGGTCGACCCGAGAGCCGGGTCTGGAAAACCCTGTATTGTAGCGGGAAATGGGGACTCAAGCCACCTATTGCAAGGGGGGATCCTGGCGGGCGCGGGCCTCGTGGAGCTGTCGGCTCAACGCGGCGATGCGCTCCACATCGGGCTCGTCGGCACGCTCCTCGGCGCCGATTTCCGCCTCCAGGCTTTCTATCTCAAGCTGGTTGAGCCCACCGAACCACTCCCGACGGGCAGCTTCCTCGCTCTGCTCCACCTGTTCGGATGAACGGATCACCTCGGCCAGCAGCTCCCCCTGGTCCATGGCCATGAGATGGCCCAGTAGCACGGGCGTGGGCGGTTCCGTTTCGGATTGCCGGATGATCTCGGCCATGCGGATAAGCACATCCGCCAGGGGATGATCCAGTTCCTCCAGCGCCTCGGGCAGGGGCTTTTCCCGCACCAGATGCGGGTAGCGCACCAGGGTAAGCAGCAGCCGCTCCAGCAGCACCACCCGCATGCGCCGGCCTGCGCCGCGCCGACTCCGGGCCGGAGTAGCGGGTTCGTCCGTCTCCGGCGGCGGTTCGGGCGTGGGTGGCTCCTCGGGTTGCGCCGGGCGCTCGCTCCGGCCCTTTTCCAGCAGGCGTTCCAGCTCGTCTTCGCTCAGCCGGGTGCGCTCGGCCAGCTCGCGGCGCAGCAGGGCGCGGTAGAAATCCCCCGGCGGACGGTGAATCAGCGGCGCGGCGCGCCGGGCCAGCCGGGCGCGGCCGTCCACCGTGTCCGTGTCCAGGCCCTCGCTCAGGCGCTCGAAGAGAAAGGTGGTGAGCCCGGGGGCTTCTTCGGCGGCGACCTGCAGCGCCTCGGGGCCACGCTCGCGCACCAGATTGTCCGGATCATAGCCCTCGGGCAGAAAGAGGAAGCGGGCCTCCTTGCCGTCCTCGAGGCGTTCCAGAATGGATTCCAGCGCCCGCCAGGCGGCACGGCGGCCGGCGTCGTCGCCGTCGAAGCAGAACACCGCCTGATCCACCTGGCGGAACAACAGCTGGGCGTGCTCCGCCGTGGTGGCAGTGCCCAGGGTGGCCACCACATTGGGCATGCCGAACTGGTGCAGGGCGATCACGTCCATGTAGCCCTCCACCACGAAGAGCCGGCCGCTGCGGTCCCGGCTCTGGCGCCATTCGTGCAGGCCGTAGAGCTCGCGGCCCTTGTGATAGACCGGCGTTTCCGGTGAATTCAGGTACTTGGGCTTGCCGTCGCCCAGCAGCCGGCCGCCGAAGGCGACGGTGCGCCCGCGCGCGTCGCGGATAGGGAAAATGATGCGGTCGCGGAACTTGTCATAGACCCGGCCGGTGTCCTCGCGCCGGACCAGAAGGCCGGCGGCCAGCGCCTGTTCGATGCCCGCCTCGTCCAGCGACAGGCCCGTGATCAGGTTGTCGAAGCCTGGCGGGGACAGGCCCAGGCCGAAGCGCCCGGCGACTTCGCCGGTCAGGCCCCGGTTCTTCAGGTAGTTCACCGCCTTTTCTCTTTCGGGGGCGGATTTCAGCTGCTGGCGGTAGAAGCGCTCCGCGCGTTCCAGGATCTCGTAGAGCGGCTTGAGCCGGTCCTTTTCCTCGCGCGCCTTGCGGCCGTCGCCGCCTTCGCGCGGCACTTCCAGACCCGCCCGGCCGGCGAGCTGTTCCACCGCCTCGGGAAAATTGAGGTGATCGTATTCCATGAGAAAACCGATGGCCGTGCCCGTGGCGCCGCAGCCGAAGCAGTAGTAGAACTGCTTGTCCGGGGCTACGGTGAACGACGGGGTCTTTTCGTCATGGAAGGGGCAGCGCGCGCTGTAATTGCGGCCGGATTTCTTCAGCTGCACGCGTTCGTCGATGACCGAGACGATATCGGTGCGTTCCAGCAGATCCTGGATGAAGTGTTCGGGGATGCGACCGGCCATGGACAAGGATATTCGGCCTTGTAGCGGGATTGATCAAGGGACGCCTGAGAGATGAAAGGCGCAAGATGCAAGGAGCAAGAAGAGGGGAAGGCTAGCTCAGGCGTTCCTTCACTTTGGCGCTGACGGCGCTCATGTCCGCGCGGCCCTGCATCTTCGGCTTGAGCACGCCCATGACCTTGCCCATCTCCTGCATGCTCGACGCGCCGGTTTCGGCGATGGCTTCGTCGATCAGGGTCTGGATTTCGTCGTCGCTCAGCGGCTGAGGCAGGAATTCCCGCAGGATGGCGACTTCCGCTTCTTCCTTGTCGGCCAGGTCGTCACGGCCGCCGTCACGGTACTGCTGGATGGATTCGTTGCGCTGCTTGACCAGCTTGTCGAGCACGGCGAGCACACGGTCCTCGCCAAGCTCGATGCGTTCGTCGATCTCGATCTGCTTCAACGCAGAGGACGCCATGCGCAGAACGCCCAGGCGGTCTTTGTCCCGGGCACGCATGGCGTCCTTGATGGCGGATTCCAGTGAATCCCGAGTGGAGCTCATCGGGGTTCAGTACATCCGCTTCTGGTTCTGCTCGCGCTGGAGCTTTTTCATATGGCGCTTGACGGCCGCGGCCCGCTTGCGTTTGCGCTCCTGCGTCGGCTTTTCGTAATACTCGCGGCGGCGCACTTCGGCCAGCACGCCCGCCTTCTCGCAGGAACGCTTGAAGCGGCGCAGCGCCACGTCGAAGGGCTCACCTTCTT
>CAZHGU010000180.1:0-4044 GCA_964532105.1 uncultured Alcanivorax sp.
TTTTCAGGGGAACGTTGAGCAACATTCCCGTTTTTGGTCGGGACGGGAGGATTCGAACCTCCGACCCCCACAACCCCATTGTGGTGCGCTACCAGACTGCGCCACGCCCCGATTTGCGCTCGGCCCGTACCGGGCCCGACAAAGCGGCGGGAATCATAACGGATTCGGCGGATTTATGGAACCACTGGCAGCGTAAGTTGGCCCCTCAACTTAATGCTTGAGCACGTCCAGCACTTCCTCGAGTTCCACTACCATCTGCTTGATCAGCTGCTGATAGTGGGTGGCCTGTTCGGCATTGGCTCCGCCGGACAGTTGCTGACGGGCACCGCCAATCGTAAAGCCCTGATCGTACAGCAGGCTGCGGATCTGGCGGATCATCAGCACGTCCTGGCGCTGATAGTAGCGCCGGTTGCCCCGGCGCTTGACGGGCTTGAGCTGCGGAAACTCCTGCTCCCAGTAGCGCAGCACATGCGGCTTCACGTCACAGAGATCACTCACCTCGCCGATGGTGAAATAGCGCTTCCCGGGGATCGCGGGCAGTTCGTCGTTATGACTTGGTTCCAGCATATGCCTCAACCCGCTGTTTCAGTTTTTGCCCGGGACGGAAGGTCACCACACGCCGCGCGCTGATGGGAATCTCCTCGCCGGTCTTGGGGTTGCGCCCGGGGCGCTCGCTCTTGTCGCGCAGATCGAAATTGCCGAAACCGGAGAGCTTCACCGGGGTATTGTCTTCCAGTGAACAGCGGACCTCCTCGAAGAACATTTCCACCATTTCCTTGGCCTCGCGTTTATTGAGCCCCAGTTCCTCGAACAAACGCTCCGCCATGTCCGCTTTTGTCAGCGCCATTGAAACCTCGTTACGACCTGCCTGATATTATGCCGAAACGTCGCGAAGGACGGCGTTAAATTCTTGTTTTAGCTGGGATACTATGGCGTCGACCCGCTCATTGATCTCAGCTTCTCCAAGGGTGCTGGAACGGTCCTGGAAGGTCAAGCCCAGAGCCAGGCTCTTGCAGCCTTTTTCGATCTTCTCGCCCTGATAGACGTCGAAAATGCGTATTTCACGCAGGGTCGCGTCGCAGGACTGGCGCGCGCCGGCCACCAGATCCGCCGCGGGCACGTTCTCGGCAACAATAAAGGCCAGATCCCGGCGCACCGCCGGCTGATCGGACAGTTCCTCGAAGCTGGGCACTTTTGCCGGCACGATAGCGTCCAGTTCCAGCTCGAAGAGGTAGAGATGGGTGGGCAGTTCCAGCTTGCGGGCCAGTCCGGGATGGAGCCGTCCCAGCCAGCCGCAGCGGCGCCCGTCGCGCAGCACCTCGGCGCTCTGACCCGGATGCAGAGCCGGATGACTCGCGGCGCGGAAAGCAATTTCGCCCCGGGTAGCACTCAGCAGCGCCTCCACATCGCCCTTGAGATCGTAGAAATCCACCGTCCGTGCCGGCCGGTCCCAGTGCGCGGGCTCGGCACTGCCCAGCACCAGACCGGACAGGACCGACTCCTGGGCCAGCTCCTGATCACGCGGGACAAAACGCTGCCCCATCTCGAAGAGCCGCAACCGCGAGACCTGGCGATTGAGGTTGTAGCGTGCCGTGGTGAGCAGCCCGGGCCAGACGCTGGTGCGCATGTCCGTCTGTTCCGTGGACAGCGGATTGGCCAGCTTCAGGGTAGTGCTGTCCGGATCCACCAGGGCCTGAACCGACGGATCCACGAAACTGTAGGTGATCACCTCCCGGTAGCCGCGATCCACCAGTTCGTCCGCCAGCCGCCGCTGCGAGATCCGCCCCTCGGGGTGCATGGGGGCAGCCACGGCGGAAGCCGGCAGCCGCGACGGCAGCCGGTCATAGCCGTACAGCCGGGCCACCTCCTCGATCAGATCCTCTTCTCGCTCCAGATCGAAGCGCCAGCTGGGGGCCAGCACCGTCCAGCCCCGGCCGTCCTCGTGGGTGGTTACCTCCATGCCCAGGCGCGCGAGCATGTCCTCGATGCGCGTGGGCTCGACCTCCACGCCCAGCAGCTGGTTGACTCGGGGCGCGCGCAGCTCGATTTCGTGCTCCGCCGGCAGGCGGTTCTCGTCCACCGCCTCGGTGACCGGCCCGGCTTCGCCGCCGCAAATCTCCAGAATCAGTGCGGTGGCCCGTTCCAGGGCCGTATCCTGCAGGTCCGGATCCACGCCCCGTTCGAAGCGGTGGGAGGAATCCGTGTGCAGCCCGTGGGCCCGGGCCCGGCCGGCAATGGCCGTGGGCGCGAAAAAGGCGCATTCCAGGAAGATGTCCCGGGTCCCGGCGCTCACCGCGGAGGCCTCGCCGCCCATGACGCCGGCCAGCGCGAGGGGCTGCTGCTCATCCGCAATCACCAGTGCGTCCGGCCCCGGCTCAATCGACTGCCCGTCCAGCAGGGTAAGCGATTCGCCCTCTTTCGCCCGGCGCACCCGGATGCCGCCGTTGAGCTTCGCGAGATCAAAGGCGTGCAGCGGCTGGCCCAGTTCCAGCAGCACATAGTTGGTGACATCCACCACCGGATCAATGGGGCGCAGTCCGGCCCGGCGGAGCCGCTCCACCAGCCACAGCGGGCTTTGCGCCTGCAGGTTGACGCCCTTGAGCACGCGGCCCAGATAGCGCGGACAAGCGTCGGGATCATCCAGATGCACCTTCAGTTGTTCGTCATGGACGGGATCAACCTCGTGGAGTTCCGGGCCCGTGACCGTCACGCGGTTCAGCGCGGCCACTTCCCGGGCCACGCCGCGCAGGCTCAGGCAGTCAGCCCGATTGGGCGTGAGATCCACCTCGATTACGCTGTCATCCAGTTCCAGGTACTGCCGCAGGCTGCGCCCCACGGGCGCGTCGGCGGGCAGTGCCAGCAGACCGTCCTCGAGATCCTCCAGGCCCAGCTCCGAAGCGCCGCAGAGCATACCCTCGGAGGTCTGACCCCGGAGCTCGGTCTTCTTGATGATCAAATCGCCGGGCAACTCGGCGCCCACGCGGGCGAAGGGCGCCTTCATGCCTTCATGCACATTGGCCGCCCCACAGACCACATCGCAGGTGGCGTGGCCGTCATAAACCTCGCACAGGGTCAGCTTGTCCGCCTCGGGATGGGCGCGCACCGAGCGCACCTCGCCCACCACTACGCCGGTAAAGGGCGGCGCGGCCGCTTCTACCGAATCCACTTCCAGACCGGCCATGGTGAGCTGGTGCACCAGCTCGTCCGTACCCGCCGTGGGGTTCACCCACTCGCGTAACCAGGCTTCATTGAATCGCATGAATTCTTCCCGTTATCCAAACTGAGCGAGGAAGCGGACGTCGTTTTCAAAGAACAGACGCAGGTCGTTGACGCCGTAGCGCAGCATGGCGAGGCGCTCCACACCCATGCCGAAGGCAAAGCCGGTATAGCCGCGATCCCGGACACCGCCATAGTCGAGCACACGCGGATGTATCATGCCGCAGCCCATGATCTCGATCCACCCGGACTGGCCGCACACCCGGCAACCGTCGCCGCCGCAGATGACACAGCCGATATCCACCTCCGCCGAGGGTTCCGTGAAGGGGAAATAGCTCGGACGGAAACGCACGGAGAGATTGTCCACCTCGAAAAAGCCCTGCAGGAAGGCCTCCACGGTGCCGCGCAGATCGGCAAAGCTGATATCGCGATCCACCAGCAGCCCTTCCACCTGATGAAACATGGGCGTGTGCGTCACGTCCGAATCGCAGCGATAAACCCGGCCGGGCGCGATCATGCGGAACGGCGGTTCACCCTTTTCCATTTCGCGCACCTGCACCGGCGAGGTGTGGGTGCGCAACAGGTGGCCGTCGTCGAAATAGAAGGTATCGTGCATGGCCCGGGCCGGATGGTGGGCGGGGATATTGAGCGCTTCGAAGTTGTAGTAGTCCGTTTCCACTTCCGGACCCTCGGCCACTTCATAGCCCAGGCCACCGAAGAAATCCTCGATACGGCGCAGGGTCCGCGTGACCGGATGCAGCGAACCCGGCGGCTCGCCCCGGCCCGGCAGGGTCACATCGATGCGCTCCCCGGCGAGCTGTTCTTCCA
>CAZHGU010000181.1:0-4030 GCA_964532105.1 uncultured Alcanivorax sp.
CCATTTGGGATAGTGATAATCCGTGGTCAGCAACAAGCGACTGCCGTTGCGATTCCAGTTGTCCGGCGTGAGAAAGGGCAGGTCCGTGGCCGTGTGGTGCATGAGTGTGGTCACGCTGAACCAGGTGTGGATGCCCACCCAGGGACCGACGAAATAGAGCAACAGCCCCTGCCAGCCGGTAAACCAGACCAGCGCGGGCAGATAGGTAGCGGCGAACAACGCCACCAGAAAGATGGAACGGCGTACCTCCGCGCGCACCTTGCGCTGGGGAAAGAAATCCGGATGGAAGGCGGACTGACGCCAGTAGGCCGCCGTGCCCAGGAAAAAGAAGAAGGTGCGGTTTAGATAGTATTTCCAGCGATCCAGTGCGGGCATGCGCTCATAGGTGTCCGGGTCCAGCGGACGCCAGTCCGTATCCTGTTCCAGGTTGTTGGTAGCCTTGTGGTGCATGTTGTGCACATGGCGCCAGGAATGGAACGGATAGAGCATGGGCAGCAGGCTCAAGTGCCCCACGACATGGTTCAACCGTTTCGACCGCGAAAACGAATGATGGCCGCAGTCATGGGCAATGCAATGCAGGCCCCAGCCGCCCAGTCCGGCGGCCAGCCAGAGTGGTAGATACAGCGACCAGTGCGGAGCCACGCTGACCAGCAGCACGGCACCGATATAGAGTGCGTAACTGGCCGCGAATCCCAGCAGGCTGCGGCCGGTACGCGGTTCAAAGAGTTCACGGGGAATGGCATTGCCCAGCCGTTCGTTCTTAACAGCTTCCATATCGTCGACCAGCTGCTGGTAGCGCGAACCGGCTTTCGGTGGAGAACTGACGGGTTGCATGATGATCACCTCCTGTGTGGTTGTTCAGACTTCTTCGATCTGTTCGGCTTCGTCGGGTGCATTGACCTGCTCCGCGAGCCAGGCGGCCAGACTGTCGATGTTGGTCTGTTCATAGAGCAGGGCGGGTGACAGGCGTCGTTCCACCAGTTTTTCCAGATCCCCGGCGACGCGCACGGCCGTACGCGAGTCCAGACCATAGTCCTCGAACTCACGGCTGGTACTGACTTCACTGCGCTCAATCTTCGCGTAATGCGCCAGCCGATCGATCAGCCATTCACGGATGCTGTTTTCATCCAGCGTCTCCGGAGTCGTATCCTCGGCCAGCCCCACGAACCGGGCCATGCCTTTCAGAAAACCCTGCTGTTTCATGACGTTTCGCTCCTTGTGGTTTCTTGTGCAAAAACAGGTTGTCCGTTCGATTGCCGTTATTGCGTGCCGGCGGCACCGGATTCTTCCGGCGCCCGGTTGTGCGCGGCCGGGTCCGGCGCGCGCAGACCATCAACAACACCGAGCTTGCCCAGCCCGTGGAGAATCCAGCCGCTCAGGTCGGGTTCGCTCCATTTCACGCCGTGCCGGTAGGAGCCGGGGAAGGCGTGGTGGTTGTTCTGAAGCCCTTCGCCAAAGGTGAATACCGCGACCCACCAGCTGTTGGTGCTGTGATCGCGGTTGTTGAAGGGCTGGCTGCCGAAACGGTGGCAGACCGAACCCACGCACCAGGCGAACTGGTTGGCAATGAACATGCGTGCCAGGCCGCCCGTTACGAAGCCGATCCAGGTGCCCATCCAGCCGCCGTGAATCCAGTAGCCGGCCAGTGCCGGCAGCGCCAGCCCCAGCAACAACCAGACGAAGTAGGTGTTGTTGAAAAATAGACTCTGGCGGTCGGTCATCTGATCCCGGGCGAAGCGGGACCAGCTGGATACCCGGTCCGACAGCATCCAGGGCATGTGTGCATGCCAGAGTCCCCTGAGCCGTGACCAGCGATCCTCGCCGGCGAGATTGGGGGAATGAGGGTCGCCTTCACGGTCGCTGTAGGCATGATGGCGGCGATGGGTGGCCACCCAGTAGAGCACTGGTCCCTGGCCGGCCATGGAACCGGCGATCAGCAACAGGGTGCGGAACACCCGGCCGGCCTTGAAGGCGCGGTGGGCCAGCATGCGGTGAAACCCCATGCTGATGCCGGCCATGTGAATGAAATACATGACCGCGAAGACTGCCAGGTCGGCGCCGGAGATCATGCCGGTCCAGACCAGGCGCAGCGCTTCGGCAAAACCCAGGGCCGGAATCACCATGATTGCCAGCGCCATGATCCGGATCATGCGCGCGGATTGTCTGTTCAACCGGACAATGCCGGAATCGCGGACCTGACTTCCCTTTCCGGGAACCTTATTGATTGCTGTCATAAGGACTCGCCCTCCTGTGTTCCCTGTTGCGGCGTACGTACGCCCCTGCGGACATTCCAGACCCAGCCCATGCGCGCCAGGGCCTCGATCAGCCAGCCGGACGGATCCAACTGCCACGGCTTTTCATCAGTACGGGCGCGTCCCGGATGGGCGTGGTGATTGTTGTGCCAGGCACCACCCATGCTCAGCAGTGCCAGCGGCCAGAAGTTGCGGCTGTGGCAGTGGGTGTCGTGATCCCGGCTGCCGAAACTGTGTGCCAGGGAATTGATCCCCCAGGTGACCTGATCCACCAGGAAAATGCGCACCAGACCGCCCCAGAGAAAACCCAGCCAGGCGCCTTCCAGGTTTTGCATCCAGAGCCCGCCGACGGTGGCCGGAATGGCCAGTCCCAGCAAAACCCACAGGGGATAGAGCGCATTCAGCCGGACGATGAAACGGTCACGCAGAAGATCCGGGGTGTAACGGCTCCAGGGCGCCGGTTCGCTGGAGAACAGCCAGCCCAGATGGGCATGCCAGAGTCCGGTCAGTCGGGCTCGGGTGCCTTCGCCCGCCAGGTGCGGGCTGTGGGGATCGCCTTCGCGATCCGTGAAAGCGTGATGTTTGCGGTGATGAGCGGCCCAGAACAGGATGGGGCCCTGGGCGGCCATGGAGCCGAAAATACCGAAGAACGCGGTGAGCACCGGACCGGCCCGGAAGCTGCGGTGGGAAAAGAAGCGGTGCATGCCCGTTTCCACGCCGATCGCGGTGAGCAGATACATGACTGCCAGCAGGGTCGGTTCCAGTGCGCCCAGTCCGTACTGCCAGGCCCAGCCTAAGGCCACCAGGGTGCCCAGCGCGGGCAGGCCCACGGAAAACCAGGCCAGTCCGTGTTGCAGCCGTGCCTGGGCGGAATCATGGGTTTCGGTGTGACGGGGCGAAGCGGTAATCGACATGGTCAGCCTCTTTACATCCTGTATGGACTCGATACTCGATCGATCAGTATCCCTTGTCGGTGGCCGGGCGCCGGCCCGTGCGTCTCTCCAGAAGCAAATTGCGGCAGGCACCGCGCTGAACCTTGCCGCTGGTGGTGCGCGGCACCGAGCCCACGCGTCCGAATACCACGTCTTCAAGACGGATCCCGTGTTCGCGTGCCACCGCTGACATGATTTCGGCGCGCAGTTGCCCCTCGTCCGCACGTTCCACCCCGCGGCGCAGCTCCACCATTACCGCCACGCCTTCGCCTTCACCCACGGGCACACCGGTGGCAGCGATGCCGGTGGGATGGATGGCGGGATGCAGGGGGCGGATGCAATCCTCAATGTCCTGCGGGTAATGGTTGTTGCCGGCCACAATGATCAGATCCTTGAGCCGTCCGGTGACGAAGAGTTCATCCTCGTGGACAAAACCCAGATCGCCGGTGCGCATCCAGTTCCTTTCGCTGTCGGTCAGGCGCGCGCAAAAGGTTACGTCGTTTTCTTTCGGCTTTTGCCAGTAGCCGTAGCCGATGCTCGGTCCGGCGACCCATATCTCCCCGATAACGCCGTCGGGACACCGCCGGTGCTCATCCGGCTCCACAATGGCAACTTCCAGTTCCGGCACCACTTGCCCGCAACTGATGAGCGTGCGATCCGATTCGTCGCCCAGTGCCCGTTCGGCCCGGCCCTGTTGCAGGGCCTCGCTATCGAAACGGCGATAAACGGGTGCCTGATCCCCCGGTTTTCCGGACACCAGCAGAGTGGCCTCGGCCATGCCGTAACAGGGATTGAAAGCCTCTGGATCAAAACCGCAAGGCGCGAAGCGTTGTGCAAAACGTTCCA
>CAZHGU010000182.1:0-4025 GCA_964532105.1 uncultured Alcanivorax sp.
GCTTGGGCGAAACCGACACCTTCGTACCCAATTGCTGGGCGAACAGACTCACCCGGTATTCCTCCAGCATGAAGCGGAAGGTGACCAGGGGCTCGGGCTGCTGCCACAGGGGCCGGTCGCCGGCGCGGCGCCGGTACTGCTCGCGGAAGGCCTCCAGCTCGGCCACGGCGGCGCGGTCCTGGCCGAGGCGCCCGCCCAGACGCTCCAGTCGCTGATCGATGGCTTCCAGATAGCGCGGATAGCGCTCCAGCCATTCCCCGGGCACATCCAGCAGAAAACCGGGATGGAAGAGCTCGGCGAGCTGTTCCGAGAGATCCCGGAGGGCATGGGCCCAGGCGAGCGGAAAATCCTTGTCCAACCGGGCGCGGATGCGCCGGTAGTCCACCAGCCACTGCGACCAGGTTTCCAGACGCTTCTCTGCTTCCTGTATGAAGTTACTTCGGTGACGGGACAGCGCGGCGTAGAAAGCCTGATCGTCACGGATACCGTCGCCCGCGCCAAAATGATCCGCCGCCCGGCGCAGCAGGGCCTCCTCGGTGAGCTCCTTGAACTCCCCCGCCGCCTTCTGGAAGCCGGGCAGGCGCTTGATCTTGCCGCGCAGATCCCGGGTCTGATCCGGCAGGCGCAGCAGAAACAGCCGCGCCAGGCCCCAGCGGTGATGCCAGTCCGCCTCGGCGGCGTCGGGGAAGTACTCCAGGGCCACGTCCTTGCCCCGGTCCTGCAGGCCCGGATAGAGGCGCACGGTCACGCCGCCGCGCTCGACTTCCCGCGTAGGCGGCAGAGTGTCAAAGCACCAGTCCGTTCCGGCGATGGTTTCCGCCTGCGCGTCCTCGGCCACGGCTTCGCGGGCCTGGTCGGCGAAGCGTTCTTTCAGTTCAGCCAGAGCCGTGCCCTCGGCCAGGGTCTGGTCACCGTTCACCACGCGCACATGAAAGCGCAGATGGGCGGGCAGCTCGTCCACGGGCCATTCCTCCTGCTCCACGCGCACCCCCGACATGCGTTGCAGCTCGCGGGTAAGCCCGGGCAGCAGCGGCTCCGCGCCGGGCCTGAGCGCCTCCATCAACGCCTGGACGAAATCGGGCACCGGGACAAAATGCCGCCGCCGAGCCTTGGGCAGGCCGCGCAGCAGGGTTTCCAGCTTCTCGCGCAAGAGTCCGGGCACCAGCCATTCCAGGGCCGGTTCCGGTACCTTATTCAATACCTCCACGGGCACGCGCAGGGTTGCGCCGTCGCGGCCCGCTGCCGGGTAGATGTGGTATTCCACCGGTAGAGTCAGACCATCCAGAGTGAGCGTATCCGGATAGGCGTCTTCGTCCAGATCGGGCGTGCGCGCGAGCAGGAAATCCTCGCTCATTTCCAGGGCTTCGCGCTCCGCTTGCGTGGCCTTGTTGCGGTACCAGTCCAGCAGGCCCGTGAGGGTGTAGAGATCCTGAGGCAGACGCTCCTGATAGAAAGCCACCTGCTCTTCCTCGCCGGCGAGAATATCGCGGCGGCGCAGCTTGTGTTCGTATTCCTCGAGTTCGCGAATCTTTTGTTCGTTGTGTTCCACAAAGGCCGGCTTCTCGCGCAGCTCGCCGGCCACCAGGCCCTCGCGAATCATGATCTCGCGGGCAAGCTCCGGATCCACCGGGCCGTAATGCACACGCCGGCCGGCGGCCACCACCAGACCGAAGAGGCTGACTTCCTCCTTCGCCAGCACCGAGCCACGTTTCTTCGACCAGTGCGGCTCGTAATACTGACGCTTCAAAAGATGCGCGCCCTCGGCTTCCACCCATTCCGGCTGAATCACGGCCACGGTGCGCGCGAACAGCCGCGAGGTCTCCACCAATTCCGCGGCCATGAGCCATTTCTCTTTCGTTTTCGCCACGGACGAGCCGGGCCAGATCACCGGCTTGCGGTTGCGGGTGGACAGCCAGTCGCCGTCGTCGGTCTTGCGCACCACCTGGCCCAGCAATCCGGTGAGCAATGACCGGTGCAGTTTCTCGTAATCACCGGTGCCGCCCGGGTTCAGTTTCATGTCCCGGCACAACAGACGAAGCTGGCGGTGCGTGTCACGCCATTCGCGCATACGCAGCGGCGACAGAAAGTTCTTCTTCAGCTTCCTTTCCAGTTGATTGCGCGACAGCTCCCCGCGCTGCTCTTCGGCCCATTCCCAGAGATTGAGAAAAAAGACAAAGTCCGAGTCCGGATCTGTGAAGGGCTGATGGGCCTGGTCCGCCTGTTGCTGCTTGTCCGGCGGCCGCTCGCGCGGGTCCTGCACGGACAACGCCGACACCACTACCAGGGCCGGTTCCAGCACGCCCTTTTCCGAGGCGGCCAGCAGCATGCGCCCCAGCTTCGGGTCCACGGGCAGTTTCGCCAGTCGTTGCCCCAGCTTCGTCACCTGGCGCTTGTCGCCAATAGCGCCCAGTTCTTCCAGCAACCGATAACCGTCGCGGATCAGACGGCCGTCGGGCGGATCGATAAAGGGAAAGTCCTCCACCCGGCCGAGTTTGAGATCGGCCATGGACAGGATTACGGAGGCGAGATTGGTGCGCCGGATTTCCGGGTCGGTGTATTCCGGACGCGAGTGATAATCCTCTTCCGAATAGAGGCGATAACAGATACCGGGCATGATGCGCCCGCACCGGCCGGCGCGCTGATCGGCGCTGGCCTGGGAAACGGGCTCCTCGGGCAGGCGCTGCACCTTGGAGTGCACACTGTAGCGGCTGATGCGCGCCTTGCCCGCGTCGATGACATAGCGGATGCCGGGCACGGTGAGAGAGGTTTCGGCCACATTGGTGGACAACACCACCCGCCGGCCCCGATGGGACTGAAAAACCCGGTTCTGTTCGCCGCGGCTCAGACGTGCATAGAGCGGCAGGAATTCCGTGTCCGCGAAACCGCATTTCTTCAGATGATGATGCACCTCGCGGATATCGCGCTCGCCGGTGAGAAAGACGAGCACGTCCCGTGCACGGGGGCGCCCTTCCTCGCGTTCCAGTGTCTCGATTTCATGGAGTACATTTTCAATCTGGCGCGCGAGATCGGCGTCGCCGTCATCCGCCGGCGGCCGATAGCGCACTTCCACCGGATGGGTGCGTCCCGAGACACGCACCACGGGTGCGTTATCGAAATGCTGCGCGAAACGTTCCTCGTCGATGGTGGCCGAGGTAATAATGACTTTCAGATCCGGTCGTTTCGGCAGCAGTTTTTTCAGATAGCCCAGTAGAAAGTCGATATTCAGGCTGCGTTCATGAGCTTCGTCGATGATCAGGGTGTCGTACTGATTCAGGAAACGATCGCCCTGCATTTCGGTGAGCAGCATGCCGTCGGTCATGATCTTGACCAGGCTGTCCTCGCTCACCTGTTCCTGGAAACGCACCTTGAAGCCCACCTGATCGCCGAGAGAGGAATACAGTTCCTCGGCGAGACGTTGCGCCACCGAACGGGCCGCCAGCCGGCGCGGCTGGGTATGGCCGATGCGCGCCGCGCGTCCGCGTCCGAGTTCCAGACAGAGCTTGGGCAGCTGGGTGGTCTTGCCGGAACCGGTTTCGCCCGCGACGATTACCACCTGGTGTTCGTCCACGACCCGGCGCAGTTCGTCCAGATGATCGACGACGGGCAGCTCCGGCCATTCCAGTACCGGCTGGATATTCTCGCGACGTTCGCGGCGAGCAATGGAGGCTTCCAGATCCTGTTCCACGGCCCGGAAGCCCTGGTCGCTGTAGCGCTTTTCCAGGCCCTGGATGCGACGGCGCAGCGCGTGTTGATCCGACGCCATGCATGCATCCAGGCGCGCGCGCAGGTCTTGCAGGCTTTGCGGCTCGGCCGGCTCGCTCATGAAGCCTTTGCGTCCTCCTGATGCAGCCAGCGGCGGCCCTTTTCGGTAAGGCCACTGGGCGCCACGCGCAGCCAGGCGGTGGTGGCCTCGTCCTCGCGCAGGGTGATGGTGAAACGCATGAGCTCATCCCGGCGGAAGGCGTGCACCTCCACCTGCTCGCCCGGATGAAAACCGGAAAGCACATCGTCCAGATTGCCCTGAT
>CAZHGU010000183.1:0-4023 GCA_964532105.1 uncultured Alcanivorax sp.
ATCGTTTGCCGGATGCATTCCCCTATTCCGCAGGGCCGGAAGCGCTGCGGAGATTTTCCAGAATCAGATCGGTCACCCGTTCCGGCCTTTCCAGATGCAGAAAATGCCCGGCCCCGGCGACCAGTTCCACATCCATGCCGGCGGGGAAGTCCTCGTCCACCAGGGTATGGCCCAGCAGGCGTTCGGTCATGCAGCCGTCCTTGCGGCCCATGAGAAAACGGGTGGGCACCGAGATATCCCGGCGCAGCCAGGTGAGCGCGCGGCGGCCGGCGGGTGTCCAGATGCGGGGCATGTGGCGGTACCAGCCGAGCGCGGCGGAGAGCACGCCGGGTTCGTCCAGGGTCTGCTTCGCGCGGTCCAGCCAGGGTTGCGGGTTCCAGTCCGGGGACCAGCGGCGCCAGAGGAACTCGATGCCGGCGAAGTCGTTGCGCCGGCACCACCATTCGGGAATGCGCGGCAGCTGGAAGAACTGCATGTAGGAGGACAGCACCAGCTGTTCCGGTACGCGCACCAGTGCCGGGGCGAGCCGCTTGAGCGGCGGAATGGCCAGGCTGGTGAGGCTGGCGAAGGGGTCCGGATTGCGGGCGGCGGCCAGCTGCGCCACCACGGCGCCCCAGTCGTGGCCCACCAGATGCACGGGTTCGCCCAGCTGTTCCACCCAGGCGAAAAGGTCCTCCACGGCCGCGGCCAGGGAAAGATCACCGTCGGGCGGCAGGCATTCCGTGGCATAGCCGCGCAGCGCCGGGGCCACGGCGTGGTAGCCGGCTTCGGCCAGCAGATTCACCTGGGTCTCCCAGTTGCGGTAGCAGTCGGGAAAACCGTGCAGCAGCAGCACGGTTTCACCTTCCCCGGCGTTCAGGGCTGGGAAACGCAGATTGTCGCGTACCAGTTCCATCTCGTTTCTTCCTGGATTACGTCCTAGATCACATCAAAGCTACGGGCGTCTTCCGGGTCGGCTTCTTCCACCTGGACATCGTCCACCTTCGCCGCCGACGGGCCTTCGCGCATCCAGGCAATCATGGCGTCCACCGCCTGCTGATCACCTTCGAGCTGGGCTTCCACCCGGCCGTCCGGGCGGTTGCGCACCCAGCCGTTCACGCCCAGCTCGCGCGCCTTCTGCTGTGCCGAGGCGCGATAGAACACGCCCTGCACACGACCCGAAGCATAAGCGCGATAACTGATCTGCGTCATGATGTCGGCTCCTTTTCCGGTTCCGGCTCGGTATGGGAGAACAGGGATTCCAGCGCCAGGTCCAGCGGTTCCCGCAGCCCCTCGCGTGCGGCCCGGCAGCGCCGGGCCAGTTCGGCTTCCCAGGGTGAGCGGGTATCGCCGTTCACCGCCAGCTGGGTCTGCGCCGACCAGGGGAGCTGTTCCACCAGCTCCGCCAGGGTAAGTTCGCGCAGATCCCGTGCCAGAAAGAAACTGCCGTCATCGGCGCGGCGCATCAAGCCCAGATCCAGCAGGAGGTTGCGATAGGTTTCCCACTGGCCCGCGCCGATGCGGTCCAGCACGCCATGGACCTCGCTGGTGGCCAGCGGCTGTCCATTGCGCTGACGTTCGCGCAGCAGTTCCAGCAGGCGCAGCAATACCTGCAGCGGCGGCCGTTCCCGGTGGCGTTCGCGGAAAACCACCAGCGCGCGCACCAGTTCCGCGCCCAGCAGCACAATGCTCCAGGAGATGAAGATCCACATCAGAAAGATGGGCACGGCGGCAAAGGTGCCATAGACCACCTGGTAGGTGGGCGCCATGCTCACGAAAAGCGCGAAGCCGCTCTTGGCCAGTTCGAAGAACACCGCCGCCACGGCCGCGCCCGCCAGCCCCTGGCGAACGGGCACATGACAATTGGGCACGACGATATAGAGCAGCGCCAGCAGGGCCGTGGTGAGCACAAAGGGCAACAGGGCCAGCAGGGCCGCGCGGCCGCCCAGCGCGCCGATGGTATCGCTGACCAGCGACAGGGAGGTGACATAGGAACTCAGCCCCAGCCCGGCGCCCAGCAGCAGCGGGCCCAGCGTGAGCACGGCCCAGTACATCAGCAGACTGGTAATCATGCTGCGCGGCGTGGTGACCTTCCAGATCCGGTTCATGGTGATCTCGATGGTGCGCAGCAGCATCACCGAGGTAATGACCAGAATCACGATGCCGATGCCGGTGAGGTTGCTGGCCTGTTCGGCGAAACCGGCCAGGTAGTCGCCCACCCGGGACCCGGCGGTCGGAATGAAGTAATCAAAGACCCAGGCGCGGATCTCTTCGCCGCGTTCGCGCAGTGCCGGCAGGGCGGCGAGGATAGCGAAGGCCACTGTCATGACGGGGACAATGGCAAACAGGGAAATAAAGGTCAGCGAAGCGGCAATGGCGCGGCAGTCGTCATCGCGGTACTGGTGCCAGACCAGCTTGAGAAAGGCCCAGTTGCGGTGGGCCAGGCGCTGTAGCGTCGCGCGCATGTCCAGTCCTTACTCCATCGGTTGCCTGTCCCGCCCGGGTCCGTAGAATGAAAACCTCCGCAGGCAGGACTCCAATCTACCATGAGCAGTCTGACGATTTATCACAATCCCAAATGCACCAAATCGCGCCAGACCCTTCAGCTGTTGCAGGACAAGGGCGAGGATCCGGAGATCATCAAGTATCTGGATACACCCCCGGACGTGAAAACCCTGCGCACCCTGGTGAAGAAACTGGGGCTGGAGCGCGCCCATGATCTGGTGCGCACGAAGGAAAAGGAATACAGGGAAGCCGGTCTGTCGAAGGACAGCGACGACGACACCGTGCTGAAGGCCATTGCCGAGTATCCCAAGCTGCTGGAACGCCCCGTGGTGGTGCGCGGTGATCAGGCGGTGATCGGACGGCCGCCGGAAAACGCGCTGGAGCTGATTGAATGAGCGAACCTTATGTACTGGTGCTCTATTACAGCCGCACCGGCAGCGTGAAGAATCTGGCGCTGGCCGTGGCGCGGGGCGTGGAGGAAGGCGGGATGGAAGCGCGCCTGCGTACCGTTCCACCGGTATCCCCGAATACCGAAGCCAGCGAGCCGGCCGTGCCGGACGAGGGCGCGCCCTATGCCACGGTGGAAGACCTGCGCGGCTGCGCCGGACTGGCGCTGGGCTCGCCCACGCGCTTCGGCAACATGGCCGCGCCCATGAAATACTTTATCGACCGGACCGGCGAGCTCTGGATGAACGGGGATCTGGTGGACAAGCCCGCGGGTGTCTTTTCCTCCACCACCAGTCTGCACGGCGGCCAGGAATCGACATTGCTGTCCATGATGACGCCGCTGCTGCATCAGGGCATGGTGCTCACGGGCGTGCCCTATACCGAGGATGCGCTGATGAAGACCACAAGCGGCGGCACGCCCTACGGCCCCACCCATGTGGCCGGCATGAAGAACAGCGCCGAGCTGGATGAACCGGAACAGGCGCTGGCCCGGGCCCTGGGCCGCCGGCTGGCCAGTCTGGGCCGGCGGCTGGAGACGGGCTCTTGAAGACGGCGCAGCATTTCGCCCGCGTGAGTCATCTGTTGCTGCTGGTACTGGGGGTGGGCGGTCTGGCCTGGCAGGCGCCGGCGGATACGCCGCTCACGGCCACGGTGCTGTTCGCCCTGGCGGTGTATCTGCCGCTGGCGCTCTTCCTGCCGGTGACGCTGGGCCGGCGGGACCCGCGCCTGCTCACCTGGTTCTCCTTTCTGTTGCTGGTGTATTTTTGTGGATTCGTGATGCAGGCGACGGAACCGCCGCCCGTGCGCACCCTGGCGCTGACCCGCATCGGTGTGCTGGTCGTTCTGTTCGGTTCCTGCCTGTGGCTGATTCGGGGGCCACGAGGCGGTCATGATTGATGAGCACGACATTGTCCACACGCCCGAAGGCGCGGACCTGGCCCTGCCGCTGGCCGGGCCGCTGCCGCGCGCCGGCGCCTGGCTACTGGATCTCTTCATCCGGGGGCTGCTCTATCTGGGCCTGACCATTGGCCTGGCCATGCTGGGCCTGGGCGGGCTGGGCCTGGCGCTGTTCTTTATCGCCGCCTTCCTGCT
>CAZHGU010000184.1:0-4017 GCA_964532105.1 uncultured Alcanivorax sp.
CCTCCTCCACGACCTTCTCCGTTGACGCCACCGTCAGCGCCTCCTGTTCGGTATCCGCCACACAGCTGGACTTCGGCGCCATTGATCCGATCAATAACGCCACCAATAACACCGATGCCACCAGTTCTGTGGATGTTACCTGCTCCAATGGCACGGCCTATGATGTCGGCCTGGGTGCCGGTAACGGCGGCGATGGCACGACCACCAATCGCGCCATGACCGATGGCGGCGGAAACACGCTGAACTACGCGCTCTACACTGACAGTGCGCGGAGCACGAACTGGGATGATGCCGGCGGCACCAATACCGTATCCGGTACCGGTGACGGCACCGCGCTCTCGCACACGGTATATGGCCGCGTTCCCTCGGGTCAGGAAAACACTCCCGTGGGCACCTACACCGATACCATCACCGTGACCGTGACCTACTGATGCAGGAGTTTTCGTTCGCGATAACGGCAACGGTGACGGCTCGCTTTGCGGCCGTCACCGTTTTGCTTCTTGCCTTCGCGACCGGCGCGCGGGCGGATGGTGTTCAGGTAACGCCCATTATCCAGGAAATCGGCCGTGGTGAATCCATGGCGGTGTACCGGATCAAGAACAACGGCAGCCGGGAAGTCTCGGTGGAAGTCCAGGCCCGAGCCTGGACGCAACGGGGTAACGAACGCCGGCTGAGCGAAACAGACGATCTCATGGTGGTGCCCGCAGTTGCCACCATAGCCAGTGAAAGCACCCAGGTAGTACGCATCGCTCTGGACCGGGACCGCCCGGATGGGGAGCTGGCGTATCGGGTTCTGTTCGAGGAGTTGCCGGGTGCCCGGCCACCGGGTTTTTTCGGTCTGCAAACCCGGGTTCGAATCGATACCCCCCTGTTTTTCGCACCGTCTTCGCCCGCCAGCCAGCTCCAGTGGCGTCTGCGGCGTGACGACGACAGTCAGGGCCTTGTGCTGACGGTCGTGAACAATGGCAATCAGCATGCCCGGTTTTCCGGTCTCAAGCTGAATGATCCACGGGGCGAAGCCGTGGGCACAAAGGGCGGGCCCATCTATGTTCTGCCCGGCGCCAAACGACGCTGGCACTTCCAGGGCAGTGAGCTGAAGGTACCCGGCGAGTGGACCCTGAAAACACGCAGCGCCTCCGGCGAACACGGCCATAGCCTTGCGATTGAGTAATCTTCGTGAAAACTGCCCCGTACTTTTGCTGGATGCTGTGTCTGGGCATGCTGCTGTATGCCGACGGTGCCGGGGCAGGCGACGAGGTCGTGCAAGAGCAATGGTACCCGATCACGGTGAATCATTATGAAGGCCGTTATCACGCCCTGATTATCGATCATCCGGAAGCGGGACGAGCCATCCGCCGGTTGGATCTGTTAATGCTGGGGCTGCCAGTGCCGGACGGAACCCTGATTCGTCACCAATCGGAGTGGTTTCATCCCATCACGGTACTGGAGGATTACCATATCAGCGTCGACGAGATCGCCGGGCGTGTGTACTTTAGCGAGCGCGGCAAGGATCACATGAAGGCGCCCGCCTCCCGGGATTTGCTGTTATCCGTCACGCTCAATGGACAACCACTGGACCAGACGCAGCATCTCGTCTTCGATCAGGGCGAACTCATGCTGCCGGTGGACACCCAGAAAGCTCTGGGCCTGTCCGAGGTCCGCGACGAACCGCTGCCCCTGCACGACATTGCCGGTGAACACTTTACCTTCAATCCCCGGGAATTGACCCTGGAATTGACAGTGCCGGCGACAGCGTTACAGGACAATATTGTCACGGTGGACGGCGATGGTCGCTCATCCGCGTCGCAACCGGAGGAGCAATGGTCCGCGCTTATGGATTACCGGGTTACCCGGCGTCACGACAGTACCCATGGCGGCCAGCACGCGGTCATGGCCGATGGCGCCATCAGCAAGGGAGCCACCCTGTGTGAAAGCAGCCATCTTTACCGTTCCGGCACTGCGCATACGCGGCGGCTGCAAAGCCGTTGTGTTTTCGATTTTCCCGAAGACATGCTCTCGCTGAATCTCGGCGACGGGGTCTCGCGTACGGATGCATTGAGTCAGCCGGTCCGGTACGGCGGCGTACGCTTCGGCACCGACTTTGCGCTGGCACCCGAATTCATCACCCAGCCCTCGCTGACGCTGGATGGCAGTGCACGAGTGCCATCCATACTCGAGGTCTGGGTGGATCAGAGGCGCGCGCTGCGCCAGTCCCTGCGTCCGGGCCCCTTTCAGATCAACGATATCCCCACCCATACGGGCGCCGGCGAGATTCGGGCACAGATCGAGGACGGCAGCGGCAATGTGCGTACCATTACCCGACCCTTTTATTCCGATCCGTCCCTGCTGGCTCCGGGTTTGACCGAGTGGGCCCTGGAGTTCGGGCGCAAGCGCTACAGCGCGATCGGGCGTGATCCGGAATACCGGGAGGGACTGGGCGTTTTCAATGCGCGGCACGGCCTGGATGACTGGCTGACCCTGGGCTTGCACGCGGAAACCCAGTCGGCGGTAGACATGGTATCCGCCAGCGGCCATATCCGTGTGGGACAACTGGGCGTACTGGAGCTGGGCGCGGCCGGCAGCCGTCTGGCCAACGGCCGCATGGGCCAAAGCCGGTTGATGGGTTTTTCCCATAAAAGCAGCCATTTTTCCCTGGGGCTGCGGCAGGAGACCACGGGCGAGGATTTTGCCCGGCTGGGTGATGAAATGCCCGGCAGTGCACCGGCGCGTACCCGGCGGGCCACACTGGGGCTGCCCCTGACTTCGGCCATCAGCATTAATCTGGGTCATGCAAGCCGTCGTTTTCGCGACGAAAGCGCATCGGACCAGCAGTTCCACACCGGTTCGGTGAATCTGCGCCTGCCCGGACGAAGCAGTTTGCGCCTGGGTGTCATGGATACCACGGAACCGGTGGCCGAAACCCGTTATTCGCTGCAGCTGACCATTCCACTGGGCCAGCGCAGCACCCTGTCCTCGTCCGCTTCGGGTGTGGATGAAACCAATCACCAGGTACAGCTGCAAAAGAATGCGCCGGCGGGCCCCGGGATCGGCTATCGCGCGAGCGCCGGCCGGTTCAATGATCAGCCCACGGAAGCCGCGGACTTCACCGTCCGGAACAATCTGGCCGAATTGCAACTGCGCGGCCGCCGGGCCGGCGATCAAGGCACGGCCCTGGCGGAGCTCAGCGGCAGTGCCGTGGCCGCGGGCGGTGATGTATTCCTGTCGCGCTCGCGCCCGGGCAGTCTGGCCCTGGTGGATGTTTCGGCGCCGGATGTTCGCGTGTATTCCGACAATCGCGTAATGGGTACCACCGGAGACAACGGCAAACTGGTGGTCCCCGGGCTGCGTCCCTATCAACAGAACCGGCTCCGGGTTGCGGTGGAGGATCTGCCGCTGGAGATGCGCCTGGATGATGACAACACCACAGTGGTGCCGGGCCGGCGCCAGGCGGTCAACGCGGATTTCAACGGGATTCGCGAGCGCCATGTCCGCGCGCGTTTGCTACAGCCGAACGGCGAGGTGGTGCCTGCCGGTGCGCGGGTTCAACTGGAGGGCGGGGAAAAGACCACCGTGGGACGACAGGGTCTGCTTTATCTGCAAATGGATGACCGTGAACGTTTACAGGCACGCATTAACTGGCACAACCGGCAATGCCGGCTCTCGGAAGCCCTGCCCGACAGGGATGAAGTGATAATGGACATGGAGACGCTGGTATGCGAATCCGACTGAAAAAAGCGCCAGTTGGCCGATTGTTCCTGTTCATCGCTCTGGGGATGCCAGCACTTGCGCAGCCCTGTTCGCTCAATGCCACCAACATGGCCTTCGGCGCCATCAATCCGTTGAACTCCGTCGATTACGACAGCACAGCCAGTATTGATGTTACCTGTCCCGATCCCACCAGCTACACCCTGAGCCTGAGTACAGGGTCGGGTTCCTATGACCAGCGTCAGATGGTCAGCGGGAGCGAGACACTGCATTACAACCTCTATACGGATGCCGCCCGCAACGAGGTCTGGG
>CAZHGU010000185.1:0-4005 GCA_964532105.1 uncultured Alcanivorax sp.
TCTCCGCCCCACACACCCCCCCCCCCTCCACCCTCCAGGCCCCGCTGCGGGCCCACGGGGAACTACCACAGCCTGCTAAGCCAGCATGCCGTCCGCCACCCAGTGGGCCAGGGCATAGACCGTCACCTGGGGATTGACGATGGTGGAAGTGGGGAAAAGGCTGGCATCGGCGACATAGAGGCCCGCCACGTCGTGGCTCTCGCCCCGGCCATTGACCACGGAATTCGCCGGATCCGAGCCCATGCGGCAACTGCCCTGGGGATGATAGGACACCAGCCGGAGCCCGGCGGGCTCATTAACCAGGTTGTCCACCACGGCATCGATTTCATCGACGGAATTGATTTCCAGCGGCTGATAGCTGGGCACGAAGACCTTTTCCGCGCCCGCGGCGAACTGCAGCCGCGCCGAAGCCTTGATGGCCTGCTGCATGGTGGGAAAATCCGCGTCGGCGATGCGGTAGTCCACCTGTTTGGTATCGTCCTGCCAGCTGATCTCGCCCACGCTGTGATCATGGATCAGGGTGACGATGCCGGAGTAATACTTCATGTCCTCCATGTACTGCATGAAGGGCTTGCCGGTGCCCGGCTCGTTGAGCATGGACATCTCGGACGCGCCCAGGCCGCCGCCTTCCAGGATGAAACCGCCCTTGTCCGGATCCATGAACTCGTCCACATAGGTGCCCAGCAGCGCGCCTTCCCAGGCGTAGACCGGCTCGGGGAAACGCGCCAGCACGAACATGGACGGGTGACAGGCAAAATTCCGCCCCACCTCGCCGGAGCTGTTCGCCAGCCCGCTCTTTTGCAGCAATAGCGGCGTCTGTACGGCGCCGGCGGCCAGAATCACCCGGTCGGCGGTGACGCGCAGATCCGCCACCTTGCCCTGCTCGGCGTCGACGATTTGCGCGTCCACGCCCGTGGCCCGGCCGTTGTCCGCGCGCACCCGGGTGACCTCGGTGTCGGCGTAAATGCGCGCGCCGTGCGCCTGGGCCCAGGGCAGATAGGTGACCAGCATGGACTGCTTGCGTTCGCTCTTGCAGCCGGACAGGCAATGGCCGGTAAGCGCGCACTGGTTGATATTGCGTTTGAAGGGACGAACCGACCAGCCCAGCTCCCGCGCGCCCTCGCGCAGCAGCCGGCTGTGCCGGGCGATTTCCGCTTCCGAGTTCTCGTGAATGGCCAGGTTCTTTTCCACCCGCTCGAAATAGGGCCGCAGGGCCTCGGCGGTCAATTCCGGCAGTCCATACTGCTCCTGCCACTTCTTCAGGATAAAGTCCGGCGTGCGGAAGCAGACACAGCCGTTGACCACGGTGGACCCACCCACACAGCGGCCCTGGAGCAGCAGCAGATCCCCGTCGGCATTGGTCTGGCCCCCGTGATCCTGGTACAGGGTTTCCAGCATGTCGTTGAACTTCTCGGTGAAGTCCCGCGAGGGCACATAGGGGCCGGCTTCCAGTACTACTACGTCCAGGCCCTGGCGCGCCAGCTCATAGGCGGTTACCGCCCCGCCCGCGCCCGAGCCCACAATGACCACATCGGCCTGCAGGTCCAGGGAATTCTGTTTCACATCGGCGGCGGTGGTCACCGCCAGACCGCTCTTTTGTACCGAAACGCTCATGCTGACTGCTCCTGATCCGCCTCCGGCAGAGGCGCGTTCCCCAGATACTCCAGGCCCCATTCCTCGGTCACGGGACCACGGTATTCCACCGGCGGCCAGGTGGCCGGCTCACGCCAGTAGCTGGTATAGACGAACTGCTTGACCGCGCCCTGGAGCGCACGCTGAATGCTGTTGCCCCGGGCCCAGGCGTCGAAATAGGCACGCGCTTCTCCTGGTTCCAGATCCACCAGACGTTTGCCGTGCCAACCCGAGACCACGGCGGCGTTGTCCATGAGCACCAGCCCCTTGGCCAGATCCTTGCGTACCGTCGGCCGCAACAGCCCCATCATGTGATCGATATTGCGCAATACCGGCACCTGCTCGGGCGGCGTCAGGTCCGTGCCCGCCACGGGCAACAAGGCCGGGATCAGGCGCCGCATCAGGTGGTATTCGTTGGCATGAAGATGGCGCACCCAGTCCGGTACGGGCTGATCGTCCACCCCCGAGCGCCGGAGCCAGGCAAAGGAGCCGCCGGCCACGGCCGCCACGGCGGCACCTCCCCACAGCAGGGATTTCAGGAAGGGACGCCGACCCAGACGGGCCACTTCTTCCGCCGCCTTGTCGGACTCGTTCATGAGGCCTCCGCAAGCACATGTTATGGGCAGTCCCTGAAATTACCCCAGAACCCTGGACGAAACAAGATGTTTACCACAACAGCGACTCTTGATAGGCGGGGACAGCCATGCACCCGGCGGCGAATTGCCAGCCCGGCTGCCGCTCGTTTACAGTTCCGCTTCGGCGCGGCCGAGCCCGAATTCCACAACAACGGAGACCGCTGAGTCCATGGAATCCATACTGCTGGCGCTGACCGCCTTTCTGGTGTTCTTTCTGGGGTACCGTGTCTATTCCGCCTTTCTGGCCCGGGTCATTTTCCGCCTGGATCCGGAGTTCCGCACCCCGGCCCACGAACTGCGCGACAACATCGACTATATGCCCACCAACAAGTTCGTGCTCTGGGGGCACCATTTCACCTCCGTGGCCGGCGCCGCGCCCATCATCGGCCCCGCCATTGCCGTGATCTGGGGCTGGGGCCCGGCCTTTCTCTGGGTGGTGCTGGGCACCGTCTTCTTCGCCGGCATTCACGATTTTTCCACCCTCTGGGTCTCGGTGCGGCACAAGGGCGAATCCATGGGCTCGCTCACCCGCGCCATTATCGGCGCGCGCGCGCGCAGCCTCTTCCTGCTGATCATTTTCTTCCTGTTGCTGCTGGTCAACGCGGTCTTCGCCATCGCCATCGCCCAGCTGTTTTCGTCCTTCCCCGAAAGTGTCGCCGCCTACTGGCTCCAGATACCCGTGGCCATGGGCGTGGGCTGGCTGGTCTACCGGCGTTCGATCCGGATCGGCGTGCCGGCCCTGGTGGCATTGCTACTGCTGCTTGCCTTCGTGGGCGTGGGCGCCATGATGCCGCTGGCCCTGCCGGAGCAGATGCTGGGGCTGCCGGCCAGCGCCTGGTGGGTCATCATCATGCTGGGCTATGGGGCCCTGGCCTCGCGCCTGCCGGTCTGGCTGCTACTCCAGCCCCGGGATTTCATCAATGCCCATCTGCTCTTTCTGGTGCTGGCGCTCATCTATCTGGGTGTTTTCGTGGGCGCGCCCGAGGTGGTGGCCCCCATGTTCAATGATCAGGTGCCGGACGACGCGCCCTCCATCCTGCCGCTGCTCTTCGTCACCATTGCCTGCGGCGCTATTTCCGGCTTTCACGGCCTGGTGTCCTCGGGTACCACCTCCAAGCAGCTGGACCGGGAAACGGATGCCCGTTTCGTGGGTTATCTGGGGGCTACCGGCGAGGGGCTGCTGGCGGTGGCGGCCATTCTGGCCACGACGGCGGGTTTCGCCACCGCGGGCGAATGGAATCAGGCCTATGCCAGCTGGCAATCCGCCTCCGACTCCGGAATCGCCCATTTCGTCTCCGGCGCGGGCAGCATGCTGGGCCATCTGGGCATTCCGGCGGTACTGGGCACCACCTTCATTTCCGTGCTGGTAGTGGCCTTTGCCGCCACCACCCTGGATACCTCCATGCGCCTGCAGCGCTTTATCCTGGCGGAAATCGGCGCCCAGTACCGCATGCCCGCGCTGGGCAACCGCAACATCGCCACCGCCTTTGTCTTCCTGGCCTGTGTGGCCCTGGCCTTCGCCGGGGACCCGGACAATCCCGGCGCCGGCGGCATGGTGCTGTGGCCGCTGTTCGGCACCACCAACCAGCTTACCGCCGCGCTGTCACTGCTGGTGGTAACCCTGATCCTGTCGCGGCTGAAGCGCGGCTTCATCTATACGCTGATTCCCTTCGTCTTCATCGGGGTCATGACCACCTGGGCCATGACCCTGAATATCGCCTCTTTCGTGAAACAGGAA
>CAZHGU010000186.1:0-3981 GCA_964532105.1 uncultured Alcanivorax sp.
TCGAGGACGAGGAAGAGAAGAAGGAAAAGGAAAAGACCGACGAGGAATACGCCGAACTGACGAAGAAGATCCAGAACGTGCTCGCCGACGATGTGGAATCCGTGCGCACCACCCACCGGCTGACCGATTCACCGGCCTGCCTGGTGGTCCAGGAACACGACCTGGGTCCGCAGGTGCGCCAGCTGCTGCAGGCCGCGGGTCAGGAACTGCCCGAGAGCAAGCCCATTCTCGAAATCAATCCGGAACACCCGCTGGTGCAGCGGCTGAACCAGGCTTCGGACGAGACCTATTCGAATGATCTGATCAGTGTCGTGTACGAACAGGCCCGGCTCGCCGGCGGCGAGGAGCTCAAGGACGCCCCGGGTTATGTTCAGCGGGTCAACAAGCTGCTGCTGGAACTGTCCAGCTGATTCCGCACCCGGATCGAATCAGGGCCGTTCAACAGGCTTTTGAACAACCTGTTGAGCGGCCCTTTTTTGTGCCCGCACGAAAGCGAGTCCATACTGGCTCCACGCGCCACGAATCGGCGTATAATGATGGTTCCCCATCCGACCAGTGCGGTTCCGGAGTCGATAATGCCGCGATTGCTATCAGGCCTGTTGTGCGCACTGCTGTTGTCGGCGACGCCCGTCTCCGCCCGGGACGAAGTCGTGGTGGTGGTCGAGCACTGGCCGCCCTGGGAGATCGTGGATCCGGACACGGGCGAAGTCATCGGCGGCAAGGCGGTGGAACTTACCCGGGCATTGTTCGAGCGGCTGGATGTGGAGGTGGGTTTCCGCACGGTACCCTGGCAGCGTGCGCTCACGCAGATCCGCGAAGGCAGGGCCGATATCATCCCCATGATTACCCGGAACCCGGTCCGCACGGACGATATGGCCTTCAGTAATCCGGTCTACCGGGATCAGCTGCTGCTGGTAAGCGCCGCCGACAGGCATGAAAACGGCGAATGCCGGTGGAATCGCCCCGGTGCGCTGGAAGACAGGACCGTGGGCGTAACGCGGGACTATGTCTATGGCAGCAACTGGTCCGCGCTGCGCAAGGACCGGCGATTCCGGATCGCCAGCAGCAACAATGACCTTTCGCACCTCAAGAAGGCGATGAGCTCGCGGGTGGATTTTTCACTGCAATACTATTCCTTCCTCCAGTCCAGTCTGGCGGCCCCGGAACTCGACCGGGACAAACTCCTGTTCTGCCGGCCCGCCGTGGAAGACATCGCCCTGCGCTTTGGCATCTCCCGGCAATCGCCGCTGGCCGAGCGCATGCCCGAAATCAACCGGGCGCTGAAGACCATGAAGGAAGACGGCAGCTACCGCGCCATCCTGGGCGAACTTTACCGCGAACGCTGAAGAGATCAAACGTCGCTACGCGTACGTTGCTGCCCGTACCAGCTCACCAGCTCGTCCGCCACGGTCGGATGGTCCAGCAAGCCCATATGGCCGATACCGTCCAGACGCTTGCGCTCGATCCGGTGTTCATCCGGCTCGTTCAGGCGCGGATTGAGCGCGCTCCAGGGGGTGACCATCCCGTCGCCCAGGGTCTTTTCCAGTGCACCGCTACGGACACCGCCCAGGGTGGTGCCGATGATCAGATGATGCGTCTGTGGCACCGGGTCCACCGGATGCGGGTGGAAATGCGCCACATCATTGCGGTCGCGCTCGACCCAGTCGTCGGCGCGCAGGCTGCCATACCGCAGATCCTTGATGCCGGCGCTGCGCCACTGGCCGACAATCGCCAGGGGCGCGGAATAGGAGGTGTGCGAGAGCAGGTGCGTGAACCAGTTGCCCGCCGTTTCCAGCTTCGCGCCCTGATGCGGTGACCCCAGACAGCACTGGCCGCGCAAGACGCGGGTCCACTGATGGCCCGCCTGCAGACCGTAGTGGCCGGCGCTCAGACCGATCAGGCCGCCCATGCTGTGCCCCACCAGGGTCAGGCTTTCCACGGGCACCGGATAATGGGTCACCAACTGTTCCAGCCGTTGTGCCAGGGTCTCGCCATTGTCGTGAATGGGCAGGCCGGTGTTGTAGCGCAGCATCAGCGGCTGGCAATTGAACATTTCCGTCAGACGCCGCGCATAGCCCTCGTCCTCGCCTTGCCAGGCGAGCTCATTCATGCCCAGGCCATGGATGAAGATCACCAGATGGGGCGAGGGGTCTACCGGCCATTCGCCCGGCAGCGGCGACGCGAAGGATGCGGGATCACCCGGCCGGGCAAAACCCATGGGAATGGCCCACGGATGCCGGTGCTCGTGAAAGGAATCCCCCCAGGCCGCATTGAAGCCGCTGATGCAGTGGAGCTGCCAGGGTGTGAGCGTACCGCCGGACGGACCCAGAGCATCCAGCGCCCGGGTGCCGCCGGTACCGGCCAGCGAGGCTACGCCCCGGATGGCCCGGTAGACCGCCCGGCTCAGCACCGGCACGGACGCGGGCATGGGCGCGGCCCGGCCCACGGAGGTGAGCACGGCATCATGGATGCCTTCGATCACACGGCTGCCGCCGTGGATCCCCAACTCCACGCCCTGGACCGCTCCTTTCGCAAAGGATTCCCGTGTATTCATGGCCTTGTCCGCCTCAATCGTTTGGCCATGAGTGTACATCCGTTCACAAACAATGCCAACCCTCGCGGAATGTCGGCTCAAACGGAACTCCGGGCCCTTGCGCACGGCGCGGACCGGTCAGAAACTCGATAGTCCGGTCGCTTCCGTAAAACGATACAGCCCGTATTTCCAGGTGGACTCATCGGCGTAGACGGAGTATTCAACACTGTGATGACGCCCGCTTTCGTTATGCCATTGCCGTTCGAAAGAGCGGGTGGCATTGCGGACCATGTCGGAGTCCTTTTCGGTGCGCACTTCCACATTCGTTTCCAGATTGAAGTTGTCCAGATTGCGCCGGGTGAAGTTCGCCGAGCCCAGGATCAAGCGCGCGGGTCCCTGTTCAGCACGATGCAAAAGCATCTTGGCATGACATTGCTCGCCGTGCGTATCACACCAGCGCACCGTGATACCGGCTTCATGCAGTTCGCGCGCGGCGGGCCGATTGGGTACGCCGCCCTTTTGCCGGCCAAAGGCATCCTTGTTGGGATCCAGCAGCACGCGGATCTTGACGCCGCGCCCGTGCGCGCGCTTGAGCGCTTCCATCACGCCACGGTGGCTGAGGTAGAACATCAGCAGGTCGATCTCGTCACCGGCCTGTGCATTGTTCAATGTATCCAGCACGGCTTCCCGGATGGCCGCCTCGGTGAGAATCCGCATTTTCGGAAGACCGTCCGGCACTTGCGCGCCCGCCCGTGGCCAGTCCGGTGATTGATCCGAAAACGCGGCCACGGCCGCTTCGGTTTGCAACAGATCCAGCGCCGCCGGACCCTCAAAGAACAGCCCCACATTGTCATGGGCGCTGCTGGCGCTGTGCGGGTTGGCGGAGGTCACCACGCCGGCCCAGCTGTCGCCGTGATCCGCCACCAGGGTCTTGCGGTGATTGGCCTTGAAATTCAACAGTGCCATATAGGTGCGCAGCGTGACCGCCTCCGTGCCCACGGGCGAGGGTAGCCAGCCGTTTTGGCTGTTGCCCGCCCACTGACAACAGGCACGCCAGATCACGGACCAGGCCGGGTTGGGATCACGCAGCCGGTTCAGATCGGTAAAGATGACCTCGATGCCGGCGGCCTTCAGTTGCTCGATAAAGGGATTCTCGACACCGCCATAGAGCGTATTGAAGGGGTCGGTAATAAAGACGATCCGGAGTTCCGGAATAGCCTTCTTGCGCTCGATTAACGTCCGCGTGAGTTCTTCGGTAATGGGCCGATGCGGCGAACCGGCCGCGCCGGCAAAGGGATTGAACAGGAACTGATCCAGCACCACCAGCTGCTGGGCCTGTTCGATGAGTCGCAACTGCTGATCGAAGATCGTCTGCTCGGAATGACGCTTGCCGGCGTCATCGACCCAGGTCTCATCCGTCAGAAAAGTGGCGCTGTCCACCGAACGCC
>CAZHGU010000187.1:0-3948 GCA_964532105.1 uncultured Alcanivorax sp.
TGTAGAATGCGGCGCCATTGCTCGCATTCGGCACGGATCCTTCATGGCTCGCAACACCGTCAAACGCGTCAAGACCGGTTCCTTTGAACGACGCTTTTCCATGGCCCGTGCCGGCCTGCTCGCCGGCGCGCGCTACGCCACCCTGAGCGCTGGCACTTTTTTCACCTCGCCGGACAAGCGCGCCGACCGGCGCAGCGAGATCCTGTCGAGTCAGGCGCAGGATCTGGTCGCCGAGCTGGGTCAGCTCAAGGGCTCGGTAGTCAAGATCGGCCAGATGATGGCGTTGTTCGGCGAACACTTTCTGCCCGCCGAGGTCACCGCGGCCCTGCACACCCTGGAAAACAGCACCACAGCACTGGAATGGGAGACCATCGACAAGCATCTGCGCCAGGAGCTGGGGGAAGTCAAGCGCGCCGAACTGGAGGTGGACTCCGAGCCGCTGGGCGCGGCTTCGCTGGCCCAGGTGCACCGCGCCCGGCGCAGAACGGATGGCCAGGAGCTGGTGCTCAAGATCCAGTACCCGGGCGTGGCCGACGCCATCGACAGCGACATGCGCGCCATTGTGCGGCTGCTCAAATGGAGCCGCGTGGTCTCGATTACCGAGGAATTCAATCAGTGGCTCGCCGAAGTCCGGGAAATGCTGGCGCGGGAGGTGGACTACGATCTGGAAGCCAACACCACCGAGTATTTCCGCAACGCCCTGGCGGACGACGAGCGCTTCGTGGTGCCGGAGGTGGTGCACGAATACTCGTCACACAACATCCTGTGCCTGACCTTCGAACACGGGATGGATATCAATGATCCTTCCATTCAGCAGCTCTCCCGGGAAAGGCGCAATTTCATGGGCCGCGCCATCATGGAACTGTGCTGCCGCGAGGTCTTCGAGTGGGACCGGATGCAGACCGACCCCAATTTCGGCAACTATCTGCTGCGCCCGGGACGCAACAGCGGGCAGGACCGGATTGTCCTGCTGGATTTCGGCGCCATCCGGGAATTCGAGCACGCCACCCTGGGGCCGGGCCGCGAAATGATCCGCGCCGCCTGGCACCACGACCGCGAGCGGCTGCTCGACGCCCTGCGCGCGCTGGACTTTCTCTCGGGGAATGTGCCGCAAAAGGTACTGGATAACTTCGTGGAGCTGTGTTTCGAGGCCATCGAGGTGCTGCAGGACCCGGACCGGTATCCGCCGCCGGCGGAAGTGGTCAATGAACGCGGCGAATACCTCTGGGGCGAAAGCGATCTGCCCAACCGCATCATGGCGAAGGCCAGCCGCAACGCCCTGTCGCGCTATTTCGACGTGCCGCCCCGGGAATTCATTTTCCTGGCGCGCAAGCTGCTCGGTGCCTATACCTTTTTGCACGTCATCGAGGCGCAAGTGCGCGGCAACACCATTCTGGAGCCCTTTCTGGGCATGAACGAGGACGCGGATCGGGCCCTGGTCGCGCGCATGAACCAGCGGGATACGGGCACCTGAGCCGACCCCGTGAGCCATTTCCGCGCCGGCGGGGGTTGCGGTTTGCACCCGGGTGGCGATAACTGTTTATTTATTGGCCATTCGTGGCTCGATAACGGCCGCGGGATTTGCCATCAGCGCGCATGCGCAATAAGGTTAGCAGCTCGCTGAACGGGCCGGTTTCCGGTCCATGTACAATTGGGCATCCGCGGCTTCGCGCCGGCTCCGGCCGGAGTCATTCATCCAGCAGACGCAAGATACGGGGGTAACGAGGTGATCATCGGTGTACCCGGGGAAATCTTTCCCGATGAACAGCGCGTGGCGCTGACACCCGCCAATGTCGGCAGCCTGTTAAAGACCGAGGGCGTCGAGATCCGGGTGGAAAAAGGCGCCGGCGAACAGGCCGGTTTTACCGACGCGGACTATGAAAGTGCCGGTGCCCGGCTGGCGGATCGCGACAGCATCTTTCAGCAGGCAGAGGTCATCCTCCAGGTCCAGACACCGGGCAGCAATACCCGTACCGGGGAACAGGATCTCGAGCGGCTGCACTCGGGCCAGATCCTGATCGGCATGATGGACCCGCTGGCGAATCCGGACTTTGCCCGAACCCTGGCCGATCGCGGCATCACGGGCGTGGCGCTGGAGCTGATCCCGCGGATCACCCGGGCCCAGGCCATGGACGTGCTCTCCTCCATGGCCATGACCGCCGGTTACAAGGCCGTGCTGCTGGCCGCCAACCGCGCCAACCGCATGTTCCCCATGAACATGACCGCCGCCGGCACCCTGAATCCGGCCCGGGTCTTCGTCATGGGCGCGGGCGTGGCCGGCCTGCAGGCCTGTGCCGCCGCCAAGCGCCTGGGCGCGGTCATCAAGGCCTATGACGTCCGGGAAGCGGCTCAGGAGCAAATCCTGTCCGTAGGGGCCGATCCGGTGGACCTGAATCTGGATACCGGCGACGCCGAGGGCTCGGGCGGTTACGCGAAGGAACAGGGCGAGGATTTCCTGCGGCGCCAGCGCGAGGCCATGAAGGAAGTGATCGCCGAAATGGACGTGGTGATCACTACCGCCGCCGTGCCCGGCGCCAAGTCGCCCATTCTGGTCACCGAGGAAATGGTCCAGGCCATGAAACCGGGATCGGTGATCGTGGATCTCGCCGCCGAACGCGGCGGCAACTGCGAGCTTACCCAGGCGGGCGAGAATGTGGTGAAACACGGGGTGCACATCCTGGGCCCGGAAAACGTGCCCTCCTCCCTGTCGCACCATGCCAGCCAGATGTTCGGCAAGAACATGGAAAACCTGCTCAATCTCATGCTCACCGAGCAGGGGGAAATCACCCTGGACTTCGAGGATCAGATCATTCAGGACACGGTCATCGCCCACCAGGGCGATGTCCCCCAGGCGAAAATGCGTGAACTGCTGGGGCTGCCGGCGCGGGAACAACCCGCGGAACCCGCTTCCGATGAACCAGCCTCCGACGAGGAGAAATAATCATGGATTTCGTGGCACAACTGACCCTGTTCGTGCTGGCGGTCTTTCTCGGTTTCGAGCTGATCTCGAAAGTGCCGCCCACCCTGCACACGCCCCTGATGTCGGGGTCCAACGCCATCTCCGGCATTACGCTGGTGGGCGCGCTGCTGGCCGCCGGCCATGGCGGCGACAGCCAGACCATCAGCATTCTCGGTTTCATCGCGGTCACCCTGGCGTCCATCAATGTTGTGGGCGGTTTCATGGTCACCAACCGCATGCTGGGCATGTTCAAGAGGAAATAAGTAATGCAGATTTCTCAAGCCTGGATCGATATCGCCTATCTGGCCGCCGCATCCCTCTTTATCCTGGGCATCAAGGGCCTGACCAAGCCCCGGACCGCCGTGCGCGGCAACCTGCTGGCCGCCACGGGCATGTTCATCGCGGCCGTGGTCACCCTGCTCCATCAGGACATTGTTACCTATGAATGGATCATCGGCGGCTTCGTGCTGGGGGCCGTGGTGGGTTCGTTGCTGGCCCTCAAGGTCAAGATGACCGCCATGCCCCAGCTGGTGGCCCTGCTCAACGGCTTCGGCGGCGGCGCTTCCTTTGCCGTGGCGGCCGCGGAATACTTCAAGGGCCTGGACGCCGCCAGCGCGGCGGGCGTACTCGAGGCCTTCGCCGGCCAGTCCACGGGCATGGTGTCCATGATCGCCATCGGCGCGGCCGTGCTGATCGGCTCGGTCACCCTGACCGGCTCCTTTATTGCCTTTGCCAAGCTGCAGGAACTCATTGACGGCCAGCCCAAGGGCTTCCCGGGCATGAAGTTCGTCAACCTGATCCTGCTGATCGGCTCCGTGGCCGCCATCGGCGTACTGGTGAACGACCCCACCCAGCAGGTGGTGTTCTGGAGCCTGGTGGCGGCCGCCGCCGTGCTGGGCGTGCTGCTGGTGATGCCCATCGGTGGCGCGGACATGCCCGTGGTGATCGCCCTGCTCAACTCCTACTCCGGGCTCGCCGCCGCGGCCGCC
>CAZHGU010000188.1:0-3945 GCA_964532105.1 uncultured Alcanivorax sp.
ATCCGCCTCGGCCTTGGCCCGCAGATAGACTTGGAATACCTCGCTTCCCCTCGGCTTGTCCAGTTTCATAGCACTGATCATCAGGTACCGCGAGATCCCGTTCTGCTTCGCAGCCCGGATCAGCTTGACCGCCATCTGTGCCAGCGAACGCGGTCCGGTCTGCGGATACAGGACAACGAACTCCTCGCCGCCGTAGCGGGCGGCAAGATCGCCCGGCCGGCGGGCATGATCGGCCAGCACCCGGCCCAGACGCTGCAGGCAGTCGTCACCGGCCTGGTGGCCGTATTCATCGTTGTAAGGCTTGAAGAAGTCCACGTCGATGAACAGCAGCGAGAGGCTGGCGCCGTCGCGCATGCAGCGCTGCCATTCCAGATTCAACACCTCGTCGAAATGACGCCGATTGGCCAGCCCGGTCAGCCCGTCCTCGCGGGACATCTCCTTCATGCGCTCGGCCATGTCGTCCGAGCGTGCCTTCTCCAGCGAGAGCAGGCTTTGCTGGAGGAAGACCTGCCGGCTGTGCCGTTCCATGAGCCAGGCGACAATGGTGCCCACGCCGCAGCCGGCGGTCAGGGTCTGATGCGTCAGCAGCCAGTTCAGCGACTGCCCCGACGCCAGAACGGCGGCCACGCCCAGATAACCACCGCCCCACATGGCCAGTACGGCCGGCACCGTGCGCAGCCCCAGCATGGAACCGATAACGATGGCGGCATGGACGGTGCCGATGGTGGCCGCCTGTTTCATTACGGGCGCGCCGGTGAATTCGGGCAGCACCACCAGAACCGCCATGCCGGGAAAGGCCAGGGCGGTGACATAGTGCTGGTGCCAGGGATCGAGCCGCCGCTGGCGGGACAGCACCACCCCTACCAGGATCAGCAGGGCCACGGCACTGTAACCCAGCGGCCAGGCGCCCAGGGTCTGGGACGGAATAATGGCCATGATGCCCAGGCCCAGAATCAGATAGAGCACCAGCACATAGAAGACGGTGGAGCGGAAGGTCCGGGCGCTGCCCGTGGCATGGTGGTGCCGGAATTCACGCTCCAGCGAGAGCGGAAAGCGAAAACGCAGCCAGCCGGCGTTCAGCAGATCGTTCAACAGCGCGTAGCGCGTGCTGTCATGGCCCGGTCGGGCGTCCTCCGGAATATGATCGGCTTCGGAAGCTGTCATGCTGATCCCCGCGTGGATCCGGATTTATTGCCGTGACTGATCGGTCACAGAATAGTAGCATCTCAATATCAGCTGGCTATCCTGATCCGATCAGTGTCGGCGATTTTTTGTGATCCGGTTCTCATAAGTTGTTTTTCTTCGAGACTAGCAGTGGGAGCCGGTGCAGTCCCGACCGTTCGGACGCCGAATCGGCACGACGGTCGGGCGGACGCGGATGGCCGTGGTCCGGGGCGGGTAGTCTTGGCGCCGCTTTCCCGCTACAATTTCCGCACCTTTCTCAACGGCAAGGATCTCTTCCGGTGAACCGCTATCCGGACATTGCCCGGCTTCCCCACGCACCCGCCCACTGGCGATGGTGACGCACCCGCGTGTGTCCGCGCACGCTCCGGATTTCGTTTGCAGCGTCTGAAAACATCCTGGTTGGGGATTCCGCATGTCACCGGAACAACTTGCTGAATATGGCCGTGCCGGCTTCAACCGTGTGCCTCTGGTGCGCGAGGTGCTGGCCGATCTCGATACGCCGCTGACCGCCTACCGCAAGCTGGTCGGCGAGGGTCATTACTCCTGTCTCTTTGAATCCGTCCAGGGCGGCGAGCGCTGGGGCCGTTATTCCATTATCGGCCTGCCCGCCCGGGAAGTGGTGCGCATTACCGGTCGCGAGATCGAGGTGCGCAACGACCAGGGCGGCCATACTGAACAAGCGGACGATCCCGTCGCCTGGATCGAGGCCTATCGCCAGCGCTTCCGCTCGCCCGAGATGCCCGGACTGCCTCGTTTCAACGGGGGTCTGGTGGGCTATTTCGGTTATGACAGTGTGCGCTATTTCGAGCCCCGGCTGGGGCCGGCACCGGGTCAGGACACCCTGAGCGTGCCGGACGTGGTGCTGATGCGCTGTGACGAAGTGGTGGTCTTCGACAATCTGCGCGGCAGCCTTTTCCTGGTGGTGCATCTGGCCCCGGACGCCGAGGGCGAGCTGGAGCGCGGCCGTGAACGCCTGGACGCGCTGGCCGGACGCCTGCGCGCGCCCCTGGCCGAGCCGGACGAAACGCCGCGCGGGCGCCAACTGGCCGAAGACGAGTTCATTTCCGAGTTCCCCCGGGCACAGTACGAAGAAGCCGTGGAGCGCATCCGCGAGTACATCCTGGCCGGCGACGTCATGCAGGTGGTGCCCTCGCAGCGCATGTCCGTGCCCTATTCGGCGCCGCCGCTGGATATCTACCGGGCGCTGCGCTATCTCAATCCCTCGCCCTATATGTTCTATCTGGATCTGGAAGACTTCCAGATCGCCGGCTCCTCGCCGGAGATTCTCACGCGGCTGGAAGGGGAGACGGTCACGGTGCGGCCCATCGCGGGCACGCGTCGCCGCGGGCGCACGGACGATGAGGACCGGGCCCTGGAAGACGACCTGGTCCAGGATCCCAAGGAGATCGCCGAACATCTGATGCTCATCGATCTGGGCCGCAATGACGTGGGCCGGGTCTCGCAGGCGGGTTCCGTGGATCTGACCGAAAAGATGGTGGTGGAGCGCTACTCGCACGTCATGCACATCGTCTCCAATGTGGAAGGCCGGCTGCGCGAGGACCTGGGCCCGCTGGACGTGCTGCGTGCCACCTTCCCGGCGGGCACGCTGAGCGGCGCGCCCAAGATCCGGGCCATGGAGATCATCGACGAACTGGAGCCGGTCAAGCGCGGCGTCTATGGCGGCGCCGTGGGCTATATCGGTTTCAACGGCGACATGGACACGGCCATTGCCATTCGCACGGCGGTGATCAAGGACAACCGGCTCTATATCCAGGCCGGCGGTGGCGTGGTGGCCGATTCCGTACCCGAGCTGGAGTGGAAGGAAACCATGAACAAGGGCCGCGCGCTGTTCAGCGCCGTGAACCTGGCCCTGAGCGGGCTCAGTCTGACCGGGGAGGATGAAGCATGAGCCGGGTGTTGATGATCGACAACTATGACAGCTTCACCTTCAACGTGGTCCAGTACCTGCAGGAGCTGGGCGCCGAGGTGGAAGTCTATCGCAACGACGCCATTACCCTGGCGGGCATGGAAGCGCGCGAGCCGGATCAGCTGGTGATCTCGCCCGGTCCCTGTTCCCCTGACGAGGCGGGGATTTCACTGGAGGCCGTTCGCCATTTCGCCGGCCAGCTGCCCGTGCTGGGCGTATGCCTGGGCTATCAGGCGCTGGGCCAGGCCTTCGGCGGCCGGGTGGCGCGCGCGCGCCAGGTCATGCACGGCAAGACCTCGTCCATTGTCCACACGGGCGTGGGCGTGTTCTCCGGGCTGCCTTCCCCCTTTACCGCCACGCGCTATCATTCGCTGGTGGTGGAGCGGGATTCGCTGCCCGAGTGCTTCGAGGTGACCGCCTGGACGGAAACCGAAGACGGGCAACGGGATGAACTCATGGGTATGCGCCATCGGGAATACACCATGGAAGGCGTGCAGTTTCACCCGGAATCCATCCTGACCGAGCATGGCCATGCCATGCTGAAAACCTTTCTGGACTATCGCGGCGGCAAGCGGGAGAACTGAAATGGACATGCAGGCGGCACTGGCACGCGTGGTGGAGCATATCGATTTGTCCACCGAAGAAATGCAGGCGGTCATGCGCACCATCATGACCGGCGGCGCCACGGACGCGCAGATCGGCGGCTTTCTCACGGCCCTGCGCATGAAAAGCGAATCCCTGGACGAAATCACCGGGGCCGCGCTGGTGATGCGCGAGCTGGTTACGAAGGTCGACGTCAGTGACTGCCGGTATCTGGTGGACATTGTCGGCAC
>CAZHGU010000189.1:0-3934 GCA_964532105.1 uncultured Alcanivorax sp.
CCTCTTTCGTCTTTCCGCTTTCCTTAAAAAGAAAAACCCCGCCGGAGCGGGGTTTTTTCCGAAACGCCGGAGCGTTTCCTTATTCGGCTACCACATTGGCGGCCTGAAGACCCTTGGGGCTTTCCTGGGTGTCAAAGGTCACTTTCTGACCTTCTTCCAGAGTGCGAAAGCCGGAGCCCTGAATCGCACTGAAATGTACGAATACATCGGAGCCGCCTTCGTCCCGAGCGATGAAACCAAAGCCCTTGGACTCGTTGAACCACTTGACTGTACCTGATGACATTGAATCTTTCCTCAAAAATAACTTTTTCAAAGCCGGGTGACATGGACGGGATCTTCGGGAAGTAACACGGAGGGAACTGCCGTAAATCGCTGCCATGAACCGCAGCTGAATACAGTGTACGACGACAGCCCGGTGAGCACCATGGTTTTTTTCAAGGCGGCCGATGAACGGTAGTTGTCCGCACGAGGCCCCGCCATTGCGGGCTTGCGAAGCACCTCAGCGGATATCGACGGCCACTTCCAGCTCGAAAAGGCTGCGTTCGAGATAGTCCAGCAGCCGTTGCATGGACGGCAGGGTCCGCCGGCAGGCAATCAGCCCGAACTCGATCTGATCGATATAGCTGGTGAGCGTGATGTTCAACGCGATCCGGTCCAGCACAATGGAAACCGGATACATGCCCTCCAGGCGCGCGCCATTCCAGTACAGCGGCTCCTTCGGCCCCGGCACATTGGAAATGACCACATTGAACGCCTGCCAGCGCGGCACCATGCCCGTCATCAGATTCAGCGCCGTGGGCGCGAGCGTGAGCGCCGTATAGTTGAGAATTTCCTCGGAGTTCATCTGCCGGTAGCGCTCCTTGCCCTCGCGCACCGAGGCGCGGATCACCTCCAGGCGCTTGCCCGGGTCGGCGATATGGGTGCCCAGATTGGCCAGGATGGTGGCCACCTGGTTGCCGTCGTCGCTTTCGTCCTGGCGCAGCGATACCGGCACCATGGCGATCAGGGGCGCGTCCGGCAGTGCATTCTGTCCGATCAGGTATTCGCGCAGGGCACTGCCGCACATGGCCAGAATCACGTCATTGACGGTGCAGTCCGCCCGCTGGCCCACGGCCCTGATCCGGTCCATGGAATAGGACTGGGCGGCGAAACGGCGCGAGCCGGTAATGCCCTGGTTGAGCATGCTCTGCGGCGCCTGGAACACGGACACATAGTCCGGATCATGACGCGCCTTCCGGGTGGCCCGATACACCTCCCGCGCTACCGTGGGCACGGTGGCGATCTGCTTGCCCGTGGTCGAGGTGAGCTGCGCCACGCTGCCGGCCAGATCCACCGGATTGGTCAGATTGGCGCTCTTGCGCGGGCGCGGGGCCTGGGCCCAGACCGGCGGCAGGTTGCGCTCGTCCGGATCCGGGGACAGCGCGCGCATGCCCAGCCGCATGGCGGCAATGCCGTCCACCAGGGAATGGTGCACCTTGGTATAGAGGGCAAAACGCCGCCCGCGCAGGCCCTCGATCAGATGCGCCTGCCACAGGGGGCGCTGGCGATCGAGCAGGTTGGAGTGCTCGGCCGAGACCAGGGTCAGCAGTTCACGGATGCGGCCGGGTTTGGGCAGCGCCTCGTGACGGAAATGACAGGCCAGATCAAACTGTTCGTCCTTGTCCCAGTAGGTCTGGCCCCAGCGATGCACCAGCCGCTGGTTGAACGGCGGCGAGGGCTCGGTGTACTCGCGCATGGATTCCGCCAGGTCCCGCACATAGCTGGCCTTCGCCCCTTCCGGATAGGAAAACAGTTGCAGGCCGGCCACATGCATGGGCTGCTGGCGGCGTTCCAGCCAGAGAAAAAGCTGGTCCACCGGAGAGAGTCTGCGCACCTTCGCCCCCTGGTCTGTGGTTCGGGCGCCAGTGTATCAGAGCCCCGGCGCCCGACCGGTTTCATTCGTAATCGAGGGAGAACCGCTCCGCCGCCATCTGCATGATGCCTTTCGTGGGCTTGAGCGCCGCTTCGGCGTGGGCCGATGCACGCGGCAGCAGATGGTCGAAGTAGAACTCGGCTGTTTCCAGCTTGGCGCGATAGAAGTCCTCGGGCTGATCGCCGCCTTCCTTGAGCTTCTGCTGCGCGGTTTCCGCCTGCAGGGCCCAGAAGTAGGCCATCATGGCGTAGCCGGAATACATCAGGAAATCATGGCTGGCCGTGCCCACCATGTCCCGGTCCTTGCGGGCCGTCATGCCGATACGCATGGTGATGTAATTCCACTGGGCCGCGATCTTGAGCAGCTTCCAGGCATAGGGGCGCAGTTCGGAATTCGCCAGATTGCGCCGGCCGAAGCGCGTCAGCAGGGCCGTGAAGTCGCGTACGCACTGGCCCTGGGTGAGCAGCAGCACCTTGCGCCCGAGCAGATCCAGTGCCTGGATGCCCGTGGTGCCCTCATAAAGGGTGGCGATGCGCGCGTCCCGCGCGATCTGCTCCATGCCGTTTTCGCTGATGTAGCCGTGGCCGCCCCAGATCTGCATGCCCAGGTTGGCGCATTCCAGGCCCATTTCGGTCAGGAAGCCCTTGAGAATGGGCGTCATGAAACCGAGCTTGTCGTCCCAGTACTGATACTTCTCGTCGTCTTCTTCCACAATGCCCACCACCATGTGGTCGGCATACTGGCCGGCAAAGTAGAGCATGGAACGCGCGCCCTCGATGAAGGCCTTCTGGGTGAGCAGCATGCGGCGGACGTCGCCGTGTTCGATCAGCGGATCCGCCACCGCGTCCGGATCCTTCTTGCCCGAAAGCGCGCGCATGGACCGGCGTTCCTTCGCATAGGGCAGCGCGCCCTGATAGGACAGTTCCGCATGACACAGGCCCTGCATGGCCGTGCCGATGCGCGCACTGTTCATGAAGGTGAACATGCACTCCATGCCCTGATTTTCCGGGCCGAGCATGAAGCCGGTGGCCTCGTCGAAGTTCATGACACAGGTGGCCGAGGCCTTGATGCCCATCTTCTTTTCCAGCGCGCCACAGGAGACGCCGTTGCTTTCACCGATATGGTCCGGCAGATACTTGGGCACGATAAACAGCGAAATCCCCTTGGTGCCTTCGGGCGCGCCGGGCGTGCGCGCGAGCACCACATGGACGATGTTTTCGGTGAGATCATGCTCGCCGGACGAGATGAAGATCTTGGTGCCGGAGATTTTGTAGCTGCCGTCATCCTGTGGCACGGCCTTGGTCTTCACCTGGCCCAGGTCGGTGCCGCACTGCGGTTCGGTCAGGCACATGGTGCCCCCCCAGGTGCCTTCGGTGAGCGGCGGCAGATAGGTGTTCTTCTGCTCGTCCGTGCCGTGCATCATGATGGTGTTCTGCGCGCCCAGGCTCAGGCCCGGATACATGGCGAAGGGCCAGTTGGCCGTGCCCATCATTTCCTGCTTGATCAGCCCCAGCGACATGGGCAGGCCCTGACCGCCGTATTCCGACGGATGGGACAGTCCCTGCCAGCCGCCGTTGATGTATTCCTGGTAAGCCTCCTTGAAACCGGTGGGGGTAGTGACCTCACCGTTTTCCAGCTTGCAGCCCTCTTCGTCGCCGGACTGATACAGCGGCGCCAGGGTGTTCTCGCAGAGCTTGCCCATTTCCCCGATGATGGCGTCCACCATATCGGGCGTGGCTTCCTCCCCGCCGGGCAGCTGCTGGTAATGGCTCGGGAAGTCGAAGACTTCGTCCAGCAGGAACTTCATGTCCCGTTGCGGTGTACGGTAGGTCGGCATGGCTCACCTCGGAATCAATAGCGTCAGGCGGGGTTTTTACAGGGACAGGGAGCAAGACTCATTGACAGGGTGGGCATGAGAGCGCGGCGCGAGGGATAAGGAGCGAGAAATAAGGCACCGTAGGAGCGACCGCCCCGGTCGCGAAATCTTTCCAGAGCCTCTGGAAAGTTCGCGACCGGGGCGGT
>CAZHGU010000190.1:0-3914 GCA_964532105.1 uncultured Alcanivorax sp.
TTGCGAACCAGCCTGAAAGCCTGAGTACGCAACGGGTTTTTCAACAGCCTGCTAGGGGTAGAATAGCCCATGACACCGAGTAACGCACGGGCCTGTCATGGCGCCTGAGAACCCATCCGCGGTGCTGGATCCGGCCCTGGCCGGCACGGATCAGAGTCTGTCCTCTACCTATCTGGCCACGGTTCTGCCGGAGCTGGCGGCGCACTATGAGCTGGATCACCGCGAGCTGCTGACCGGGGCCGGCCTGGCACCGGATCTGCTGGAACGGGACGAGCAGTTTCTGCCCCTGGTGGACGTGGTGCGTTTGTTCGTGGCGCTCATGGAGCGCACGGGCGATCCGGGGCTGGGCTTTGAAACCGGCAAGCATGTACGCCCCCGAGCCTATCAGGTGCTGGGCTATGCGATTCTGTCCAGCCAGACCCTGGGCGAGGCCATCGACCGGCTCACCCGGTTCGAGAAGCTGGTGGGGAATCTGGGCCGCACGGACTGGCATCACCGGGGCGAGTCGGTGGAGTTGCACTGGCAGTGCCCCATCAGTGGTCCGCCCCGGCGTTTCGTGGTGGAAGCGGCGGTGACCGGCTGGGTGACCTTTGCCCGGCAACTGGTGGACGAAGAACCGCCGTCGCCCGACCGGGTCTGCTTTACCCACGGGCCGCCGGCCGACACGCAACGCTATGAAGCCTGGTTTGATTGCCCCGTGACCTTTCGCGCCGATTTCGACGGCGTCGTGTTTCCCGCGCGCTTGCTGGATCATCCGCTGGCGGGCGCGGACCCGGGGCTGAACGAGCTCATGGAACGCGAAGCACGGCAGCTACTGGCCGATTACGACATCAAGGCCAATCTCATCAATGCGGTACGCAGCCAGATTTACCGGCGCCTGGCCGACGGCGAGCCGGCCATGGAAGAGGTGGCCGCGGAACTGGGGGTGAGCGCGCGTACGCTGCAGCACCGCTTGCGCAGCCAGGGGGTGACCTTCCAGGAAGTGCTGGACGGGCTGCGCCGCTCGCTGGCCGAGCTCTATCTGCGCGATGACGCGCTCAGTCTCACCGAGATCGCGCTGCTGCTGGGCTTTGCCGAGCAGAGTTCCTTTACCCGGGCCTTTCGTCGCTGGCGCGGGATGTCCCCGGCCGCCTGGCGGCGCTCCCCGCAAAGCGGCTGATCACCTCGCGCAGCACGGCCAGCTCCACCGGCTTGGGCACATGGGCGTCCATGTCCGCTGCCTGACTGCGTTCGCGGTGCTCGCGCAGGATATGCGCGGTCAGCGCGATAATGGGCACCGGCGTCCGGCTCTGCTCGGTCTCCAGTGCGCGGATGGCCCGGGCCGCCTCGAAGCCGTCCATCTCCGGCATTTCGCAGTCCATCAGGATGAGGTCGTAGTCGTGCGCGCGCACGGCCTCTACCGCCTCGCGGCCGTTGTTCACCACTTCGGCGGTCATGCCCAGGCGATTGAGCATGCCCTGGATCACCTGCTGGCTGAGCGGGTCATCCTCGGCCACCAGCAGCCGCAACGTCGGCTCCGGTTCTGGCACAACGTCCGGGGACGGCGCGCTTGTTTCGGTGAGCAGGCCCAGCGCGCCGGCCAGGCTCCGGCGCAGCCGGACACCCGATACCGGCTTGGTCAGCATCTCGTGTAGTCCGGCGTCCCGGATGGCCTGGTGGGACGGCGATGACTGAATGCCCGAGAGCATGATCAGCGCCAGGGCTTGTCCGGCTTCATCCTCGCGGATGCGCGCTGCCAGTTGTAGTCCGTCCATGCCCGGCATCTGCTGATCCAGCACCACCACGTCAAAGGGGTCGCGGATATGGGCATGGGTGCGAATCGTGGCCAGTGCCTCGCGTGGATCATGGGTGACGGTCACGCGCATGCCCCAGGACAGCGCCTGCTGGCGGATCACGCGGGCGACGGTGGGCGAGTCGTCAATGATCAGCAGATGATAGCCGTTCAGGTTCGCCTCGCGGTGGTCCGTTGCCCGGGCGTCGGCGTCCGGCAGGGGCAGGCTGAACCGGCACAGGGGGCGACCCCGGCGATCGTACTGCCACTGCAGCTCGCCTTCCATGGATGTCACCAGCTGACGCGCGCTGGACAGGCCCAGGGCCGTGCTGTCGCCGGTGCCGGAGGCATCGGGATCGGCATCCAGCGCGGACCAGACGGCGTCGGTGTCCCGCAGGGCCGAACCGGACAGTTCGAAACGCAGAAAACCGCCCCGCCCGGTGGGGTCCCGGGCCACGTCGATCATGAGTTCGCCCGGCTGACCGTGACGGGCCGCGCAGGCCAGCAGATTCACCAGCACCTGGCGCAGCCGGTCCGCGTCGCCATGGACCCGATCCGGTACATTGGCATGGATGTGAGGGATCAGCTCGATGTCCCTTTCCTCGGCGCGTTCGCGGAACAGGTCCAGGGCTTCCATGACACCGGGGGTCAGGGCGAAGGGTTCCGGATGGGGCTGCGGAGGCTCGCCCGCGTCGCCGGAGAACATCAGCACGTCGCCCACCACCCGCAGCAGATCATTGCCGGCCGTCTGTATGGCCCGGACATATTCGCGCTGATTGGGCGTGAGTGGTGTTTCCTCCAGGATCTCCGCCATGCCCATGATGCCGCTCATGGGGGTGCGGACCTCGTGACTGACCCGGGCCAGGGTGTCCTGACGCGCTTCGCGCAGGGTGCTGTCCAGTTGCCGTTGCTGGCGTTCATTCAGTCTTTCGCGCAGGCGTGTCTCGCGTGCCCGCTGCAGGCCGATCGCGAGCACCATGGCTTCCAGGCCACCGGCGGCGAGTAACAGCAGCGGGAAATTCCATTGCAGCGCATACCATTGTTGCAGCGCTGCCACCACCAGCAGGGTGGTCAGGGTCATGCCGGCCCGGCCGAGCACATAAAGTCCGGCTCCGGGCGTGTTCCGCTGCCACCCGTAAATCCCCAGCCAGAACAGCGCCAGTGCCACCATGGCGGCGGCACCGTAGGACAGCGTCAGCGCCGGCACGCTCGGCACCCACAGGATGACGAATGCGCCCGCGGTGAGCACGATCATGAAGCTTCGCAGGGGCCGGTCAAAGCGCGGCAACTGGACGGGCACCTGCAGATAGGTGAACCCCAGCCAGATATTGGCGGCCAGGCCCAGCAGGATCAGAAAGGCGCTCCATTGGGCGTGGTGGGCACCGGCCGGCCATTCCGGCGGAACCCAGAACCCGGAATAGGTCATCACGATCAGGGTTACCAGCGTGAAGAAAACGGCATAGGCGCAGTACACCGGGGCGCGGATGAGCCCGAACAGAAGCAGATGCAGGAGAGCCAGTCCCGTTACCAGCCCGGTGGCGAGCCAGAAGCCGCTTGCCTGGACAATGCCCGCCTCCAGCTCGCCGGTGTCGGAGGTGAGTTCCAGGCTGTAGTGAAAGCCGTGATCGGGCTGCACCCGTAGATAATAGATGCGGGTGGTCTCCGGCGGCAGCTCTACCCGGAAGCGGTGCTTGTCGTGGGGCAGGAAACGGTCATAGGCCACGGGTTGCGGCCTGCGCGCCTGATAACCGTCCTCGGCGGGCGCGTAGAGGCGGAGTTGTGAAATGGGGCCGGTGGAGACCACCAGATTCCGTGCGCGCGGTGCTTCGGTTTCATTGCGCAGTGCCACCCGCAGCCACCAGGGGTGATCGCTGAAACCGAGGCGTTGCAGGGTATGGGCCGCCGGCTGGAAACGTTCCTCCACGGCGGGCTGGCGGATATCGCTCAGAGAGAGGTCGCCGTCGGCATCCTGCAGATAATCGGAATAGACGGTGATAGTGGCTTCATCGTCCATTTCCGCCAGCACAAAGGGGGGAGGCGGCGCTGCCTCCGCGGCGCCGGCCAGCAGGAGCAGCAGAGCCGCAAGCCGCTTATTCCGGTTCGGCATCCGATTCCGGAGCCGGTTCTGTTTGCTCGCCCCCGG
>CAZHGU010000191.1:0-2034 GCA_964532105.1 uncultured Alcanivorax sp.
GCTGACCGGACCGGCGGTTTTGATAAGAGACAGTTTCTACAGGACCCGGCCAGCGGACAGCAGGGTATGCCCAGGGTCAATCTCGAGAATTCCACTATTGTGGACAATGACAGCACGGGAGGGGGCACCGGCGGAGTGGATCTCGGGGCAGACGATGACGGCGAGCGCACCATTCGCTTGAGCAATTCCGTTCTGGGGGACAATACAGATAATCGTTGCAGTTCAGCATCGACTGGCGATGAGCAGCCCTTTGATGCATTGCTTTATAATCTTCTCTCGGACAGTGCTGACGCGGATAACTGTGTTGCCACCCAGGAAGAAGGCAATGAGGAAAGCGCTGACGGGGACATTCATTCCGCTCTGCTTTTCCCGGCGCAGCCCAATGTGGCTCCGGACGAGGAGTTGTTCTTTCCGCCGAACCTGGCTGTGGACGAGGTGCCGGGGACAATGGGTAATATTATTCTGAATAGCGGCAATCCGGATGAACTGGCATCCAGCAACAATGACGACACCGGCTTGTGTCGGCCGGAAGATGTGCGTGGATTTACGCGCACGAGCGGAGGTCGGTGTGACCGGGGCGCTTTCGAAATTCAGGAGACCACCGCGGTTTCGGATTCGGCCCGGAATGTGCCGGAGCAGGGCGGCGAGGTCTTTATCAATGTGCTGGATAATGATTCCACGGATCCCGTGGACGGACTCAGTATTGATCAACAATCGATTGATGAAAGTAACGTGAAGTTATTATCTATTGGAGCTGCAGATTCTAGCGCGGCGAATGGCACACCGGGTATAGCGAGCGTTTATAATAAATTTCCCTCTGTCGAGTGCGGAGATCAGGCCGCGCTGAACGAAGCCATGGAAGACGATCCTGACGCGGAAGACCTGGATCCGGATGAACTTGAATGCGTTGTGAAATATGATGCGGCCAATCCCGATGCCATGGACGACGACAGCGGCCCGAATGAAATTGGCTGTGGTGCTTTTCCACTGGAATTCACCGAGGAGAATGGAACCCCGGCCTTTGATTACCAGTTTGATGCCGTGGATCAGAGCGGGAATGTACAGGAAAGCTCGGACCGAGCAGATGTTTATCTGACGATCAATAATGTCGCTCCCCGTATTGAGGCTGAGACGATATGGAATGAGCCCGGGGAGAAGGTGGTCATTGATCTGAATATCGAGGACCAGTTCGGCCCGGAAGGCCAGGGAAGCAGGATTGATTACAGCTCCCTGGAGCTGGATACGATGCCCGAATTCGCGGATCGGGACGAAAACGGCGATGTTGTGGGTACTGGGGTTCGGTTCAACGAACCCGGGCCGGGCCAGATTACCTATGTTCCCCGGGACGAAACTAAAACCTTTACGGAGCGTTTCCGGGTGCGTGTCAGTGATCAATGCGGTGAGCGTTCCGGTGGTGCGCCGATTGTCATTCGCTATCCGGAGGAAGACGCCTCCGGCGGTGAAATGCTCGGCGGCGGCGCCGCTGGCCTGTTTTCCCTGATGGCGCTGGTTGGCCTGGGCGGGCTGCGCCGGCGCTTCATGGCTGAAGGACGGCCGCGCCTGTAAAGCGTCCGTTCCGCAGGTCGTCGAGTGCCTGGTTGGCCTCGGTCAGTGGATACGAACGGGTATCCGTTTTGACGGGCCTTTCCTGCAATAGCTCAAAGAAATCGGTGCCGTCCCGGCGGGTCAGGTTGGCCACGGACTGGATCCGGCGTTCTTCCCACAGCAGCCGGTAGGGCATGGACGGAATATCGCTCATGTGGATGCCGCTCAGGATCAGGCGTCCGCCCGGTTTCAATCGGGATAACGCCTCGGGGACGAGAGGACCCACCGGGGCAAAAATGATGGCCGCGTCCAGCGGCTCCGGCGGCGCTTGATCCGAATCACCCGCCCAGACCGCGCCCTTGTCGCGGGCAAAGGTCTGACCCTCTGTGTCGCCGGGTCGGGTAAAAGTGTGAACCTGCTGCCCCGAGACTGTGGCGATCTGGGTCAGGATATGCGCCGCAGCGCCGAAGCCGTAGAGGCCCAGATTGC
>CAZHGU010000191.1:2134-3910 GCA_964532105.1 uncultured Alcanivorax sp.
GCGATCTGGGTCAGGATATGCGCCGCAGCGCCGAAGCCGTAGAGGCCCAGATTGCGCACCGACTCGCCGCAGAAGCGCCAGGCGCGATAGCCGATCAGCCCGGCACACAGCAGCGGCGCCTGCTCCTCCGGGGACTGGTTTTCCGGTAGCGCGAAGCAGAACTGCTTGTCGGCCGTGGCATATTCGGCAAAGCCACCGTCGCGGTTGTAACCGGTAAAACGCGCTTCGGGGCAGAGGTTTTCATGCTGCGCGCGGCAGAATTCGCAGTGACCACAGGTGCCGCCCAGCCAGGGTACGCCCACGCGTTGACCCGGCGACCATTCCCCGGAGGGATCCGCCTCCACCGTGCCGACAATCTGGTGACCGGGAATGAGCGGCAGGGCGGGTTGATCCAGCTCGCCATCCACGATGTGCAAATCGGTGCGGCAGACCCCGCATGCGCGGATCCGGATCAGGATCTCGCCCCGTCCGGGTTCCGGCCTGGGAACAGGCTCGTGTTGCAAGGGGGTTTTCGCTCCATGAAAAACCATGGCATTCATGGTCTCCGTCATCTTCTTTCTCGCCGAAAGCCGCGTTTCATCCACCCTTCACCTAAGCGCATAATGAGCCCATGAGCAATAGTACGGCAGTCGCGCGTTTTGCGCCCAATACCCGGGGCCGTGATTTCGTCTGCGGGGATATCCACGGTGGCTGGTATCTGGTGGAGCGGGCGCTGGCGGAGTGCGCCTTCGATGAACAGCGGGATCGTCTTTTTTGTGTGGGTGATCTGGTCGATCGCGGCCCGGAATCGGCCCGTTTTCCGGAGTTTCTGGATCGGGACTGGTTCCATGCCATTGTGGGCAATCATGAACAGATGGCCCTGCGTGCCGTACTGAACGGGGATCACGACGCCCGGATGGTGTGGAGCATGAACGGCGGCGACTGGATCATGGACATATCCCCGCAACACGGCCGTGCCATGGTGGAACGACTGGCCGGGTTGCCGCTGGCGATCGAGCTGGAAGGCCCGGGCACGGAACCGGTGGTGCTGGCGCACGCGGGGATTCATGGCAACGATTGGTCAAGGGCACGGCAAACGCTGATGGACGCAGGCGATGCGCACCAGGTGAGCGAACCCATGCATACCCTGTTGTGGGACCGTTCGCGGATTCAGTACGGCGATGACAGTATCATCCACGGAGCCCGACACGTCTTTCACGGCCATACGGTGTTGAAGGATGTGATCACGCTGGGCAACCGGACCTATCTGGATCTGGGTAGTGTCATGACCGGCCGTTTCGCCATACTGGACATCGGGCGATGGCTGGCCCGGGAGCCAGGGAGCCGGGACGGCCTTCATATCGTGGAAGGGTAGCTACACATCAGCCAAATCGGGGGATCGTGATGAGCGTTGATCGTCCGCTCTGGATTGCACGCGCGGGATTCAGTATCTGGATGGTGGTCTGGGTGCCGATTATTCTCTTCAATCGGGGGCCGCAGAATTTCTGGTGGCTGTGCAATCTGGCCCAGTTTCTGATTCTTTATGCGTTGTGGCATCCGAACCGGCTGGTCATTTCCAGCCAGGCGGGTACGGTCACGGTGATCGGCATCACCTGGGCGCTGGATTTTGTTATCGGTCTGTTTGTGGGACACAGCGTCACCGGCATTACCGCCTACATGTTCGACCCGGAATATGCGCTTATCCAGCGCGCCAGTTCCACCTATCATATCTGGCTCCCGGTGCTGGTTCTGTGGCTGTGCCACCGCTATGGCTATGACCGGCGCGGCCTGTGGTTG
>CAZHGU010000192.1:0-3897 GCA_964532105.1 uncultured Alcanivorax sp.
ACTTCACCTGGTTGTACATGGACGGCCGGGGCCAGCTGTAGGTGGAAATGGTGCCGTCCTTGCGTACGCCCACGGACAGGCCCTGATTGCCCAGCTGGGCGTTGATGGGCGTGGGGCCGTACAGATCCGGTGCCTGGGACGGTTTCATGGGCTTGTAGATCTGCTTGGGCACCAGCTCGGCCACGCCGGTTACCTGATCGATGACGCCGGCCTGAACCGGGGCCGCTGTCGCGATCCAGAGCAGCGACAACAGGATGGTGAGTTTTCGCGGAAGCAAAAGCCGGGGTTCCATGATGGTGTCTCCTTTCCCGAGCATTATTATGGTTTTTACGTGACCATCCGGTCACGCTATATGCAAACTTATGCACTCGAACGACGGAGAAGCAAGTCCGCTCATGCAAAAACAGAAGTAAGCGCCAGTTGCGGCTACAGCGGGATTCGTATCACTCGATGGGTTATGGGGGACAAGTATTAGTCTTGAAGCAGAATTCGGGTGCAAGGATTCCGGCGTTCAACGAACCCTCCAGGCCGACAGCGTTCCGCACCTACGAACGCCGAGCCCGATACACCCGGTAGCGGTTGGTCTCGCGCAGAATACACCAGCGCTTGAAGGTTTCGTCCAGCAAGCGCGGATAGGGCAGTTCCCGGTTGGCCACCAGGGTCAGGGTTCCGCCGGGCTCCAGATGCGCCGGCGCGTGACGAATCAGATCCTCGGTAACGGCCAGGGTGCGCCGGGTGCCCTGATGAAACGGCGGGTTACTCCAGATCGCCTCGAAGCGTCCCGGTTCGGCATAACGGTCACCACATACCAGATGCGCGTCGAGGTTGTTGGCCGACAGCGTGGCCCGGGCCGCGGCCACGGCCGTGCTGCTGATGTCCACGCCGGTTACTTCGGCCCCCCTCCGGGCCAGCCGAGCGGTCAGAACACCGGCGCCACAGCCCATATCCAGCACCCGGCCCAAATCCGCTTCCTCTTCCACCACATGAAGCAATTCACCCGTCCCTTCGTCCAGACGGCCGTGACTGAACACGCCCGGATAGCTGACCAGGGTCAGTCCGTCGTGCTCGAAAGATCGACCGAAGTCGTCCAGCGGACAGGCACGATCCGGCAATAAGTGCGCCCGATACAGTTTGCAGTGACGGGCGCTGTCCAGCGCTTCCACCGCCTCGCTTCGCTGTTTCAGCCGGGTGAGTCCGCCGCGAATGCCCTCGCGCGTGGGTCCCACGAGCCAGACTTCCAGAGGGGCACGGCATTGACCCGCCAGCACCGCCAGGATCATGTCCAGCCGTTCCACCGACTTGGGCAGGATCACCACTACCCGCCGGGTTTCAAGCGACAATTCGGGCACCGGCGCGGTGACAAACCCCGGCCCGGCCCAGGCAAGATCGGAATGACAGCGCGCGCGGGGAAAGGTTTCCGGCAGCGCCGGATCCAGGCTTTCGACGATCAGGGTGTCCGCCCGGTCGATCCGGTCCGCGTGTCGTTGAAGCAACCGTGTAGTATTGTCCATGAGGGCGCAGTATACAGGTGCGTGGAAGCACTTTTGGTCTTGCCTGGCTGCAACGCTTCACACCCGGCGGAACTGTGCCACAATGGCCGGCGGATTCAGTGGCCGAGAGCCGGGTAGCGGATGCGCTCGAACAGCTTCAAACGCTGGTGGAAGACCGGCGTACTCTGGACGATTGTCTCTGGCATCCTGACGCCGGCAACGGCAAACGCGGTGAATCCACTGGAATGCCGGGAATGGTTCGAAGACGCTGAACAGGCCGTGCGTGAAGCCGGCATCCGTGATGCCGGTGCCCGGCGCATCGAGCACTATCCCCATCTGCGCGCCACGCGCCGGCTGGCCGCCGTCCGTCCGGCGTCCAACCGGGAAGCGGCCGGTCAGGTCTGGCTGGAGTTGCTCGCCGAGGAGGCGCTGAGCGGCTGGCGCAGCGAACTCTTGCGACTGCCCGCGTCGGCCGAACTGGATCCCCGCAATCGTGAACGCCGCGTGGAACGCATGGAGGCCTGCATACAGCGTCTGGTGGAAGTGTCCACGGTAGCGGGCGTACCCGAACTGAACATTCCCGATGCCTATGCGGGCTGGATGCGCGCCCTGGGCGTATATCCCGTTACCCGCTGGCTGGCCACCCCCTTCGTTCACGGTTATCGCCGGGACATGACCGCACGCCTGGAGGCGGAACCGCCGGACCCGCGCATGCTGTTCACACCACCGGAACTTCAGGGCAATCCTCCCTACCCGGCGGCCCTGCCGGACAACGCGCTGAAGCTGCCGCTGCCCGGATCCGGCGCGCGGGAAGCCATGCTTACCCATTATGCCCCGGTGCTGGCGGTCGCCCGCACGAATCCGGCCAACCTGCCCGGCACCGTGGGGCTGTCCGACGGCCGGCCGGAAGTACTCACCCGCACCACCACCGCCTACCAGTGGATCTCCTGGACCCGATTCCAGGGCGAGTATCTGTTGCAGCTCAATTACCAGTTCTGGTTCAGCAAGCGTCCGGAACAGGGTCCGCTGGATCCCTATGCCGGCCGGCTGGACGGTCTGATCTGGCGGGTGACCCTGCAGCCCAACGGCAATGTCCTCGCCTATGACAGCATTCATCCCTGTGGCTGCTACCACAAGGTCTATCCGGCCAGTTCGGAACTGCAGCCGCGCAACCCGGACCAGGCAGGCCAGCCGGTGTTCTATCCGGACCAGGCCCCCAATGCCCGTAGCGAACGGGTCCAGCTGATCCTGGAGCCGGACACCCACTATATCGTTGACGTGGATACGGTCACGGAAAACGACCTGCCCACCCGACAGTACCGCTTGCGCGATGCCGAACATCTGCGCCATCTGCCCGACGGCACCGGCTATGGCAGCCTGTACGATGGGGAGGGTTTCGTGCCCGATACCCAACGCCACGAACGCTGGTTCCTCTGGCCCCTGGGCGTACCCTCTACCGGTGCCATGCGCCAGCCGGGGCACCATGCCATTGCCTTTATCGGCAAACGGCATTTCGACGATCCCGCCATGCTGGACGAGGTACTCGAACCGCGTCCCTTCCTGCGTTAGCAGCCTGAAATCCTGCCTACGCAACGGTTTTTCAACAGCCTGCCAGGCTGTAACCAATTGGAACCATCGTACCCTGCTTTTTTCCAACCAGACCGCAGACAGGAATCAGATAAAAGCCTTATGCTAAAGCCTTGCACTTCGAGGCATGGCGCATGGCAGCGATATCACAACAACACAAACAGCGTCCGCTGCTCGGCCTTTGCACGGCCCTGCTGCTGTGGAGCCCGGCTGTGTCCGGCCTGGATGCGGAACGTTTCGGGAAGGCTCTGTCAGCAGCCCGCGCTCAGCAATGGGATCGGCTGGAGCAGCTGGAACAGAAACTGGGCGACAATGCACCCGTCCGGGCGGACCTGGATTTTCATCGCGTGCTGGCGGAACTGCCCGAAGCGGAGCCGCAACGGGTACTGGACTATGGGCGCCAGTACCCCGACACCCCCCTGGCGGACAAACTCCGCCGGCGCGCGCTGGCACGCTATGGCGAAGCCGAGCGCTGGTCGGCCATTCGCACCCTGACCGATTCGCCGCCGCGCGGCACGGCCCTGCAATGTCATTACCACCGGGCCTGGCTGGATCAGCGTCCGGAGACCTCGCGCCGGGCGGGACAGCGTCTCTGGCGTTCCGGTTATTCCCGGCCCGAGGCCTGTACCCCCCTGTTCGAGGCCCTGCAGGCAAGGGGCGCACTGAATGACGAACAGCTCTGGCAACGGCTGATGCTGGCTTTCCGGGCGGGCAACTCCGGGCTGATGCATCATTTGATGGAGCGCCTTGAAAACACCCCCATCCCGAAAGAGCAGCTGCAGCGCCTTCAGAATCAACCCGAGCTGATCACCCGGGACAA
>CAZHGU010000193.1:0-2218 GCA_964532105.1 uncultured Alcanivorax sp.
ACAATCTGCTCCAGACCTTTGCCAGCACGCCCGTCTTTCCCTGGCTGGGCAAGGGTTTTTCCGTGGATTCCGAAAAGAAGGGCAAGGGCAACAACCGTTTGAATCTGCTCGGCTACAAACCCGAATGGTTTGACTTTACCACTGGCATCGAACCGTCCGTGGTCGACGGAAAGAACGCGGTATTGCTCGACTATGATCTGGAATCCAATCCATTACCCATTCGTCATATCCGTGACGAACTGCGCGAAGCGGCACCGGGCATCTGGTTCGGTCCGGCCATGGCCCGGGTGGGCGATCATCACTACACCGTGCTCTGGTTCGCGGTGGACTTTAATCAGTAAAACTGGTGCAAAAATTTGCTCAGTTAAAAGGCCGGGATCTTGCCCGGCCTTTTTATTCGTATTGCATTTTCATGCCATCAGTCATTAGCTTTATATATTTACTGGCCACTTACATCCCGCCAACACAAGATTAAATATCTGCGAAAAACATCTAATTCCATGAAGGGACTCCGGTGCTAGCTTAAACGTAAGAAAAACCAATAAAGCATCGGAGGCGATGGAATGCGATTGCCAAAATATATAACCGCAACGGTCCTGCTTTTCCTGTTCTCCGGATACGGCTGGGCCGGCATGGGGAACATGGCCACGGACTACGGACTCCTGCCTTATGACATGGCTTCCGCCCAGGCCCTGTCCCTGTTCAATAGTCAGGTTTCGTCCGTCTATTACAATCCGGCCTATCTCGCCCGGGATGAACGCGGCGAGCTCACCGGCGGGCTTTTCCATGCCGAGCCGGAACTGCGTGTCGAGAGTCAGGGCGGCAATAATCCGCCCAACCGCGATGGCGATGTGCTGGACGACGAGCGTTCGCAACAGGTGCTGATCGGCATGAAGACCGATCTGTCACAATTAACCAAAACCGATCATCCACTCTATTTCGGTTTTATTGCCGGAGTGGAAAAATACGGTCGGGAACTGCTGGCCTTTGAATCCGAAACCTCGCGCAAGGGGCAGTTCTTCCAGCACGGCCGCCAGCCGCTTTTTCTCAATCTGGGCGCAGGCACACAGCTCTGGCGCGGACTGGATGCCGGCTTGTCCACCCGGATCACGCTGCACAACGAGGCCGGACTCGTCACCGAAACCGATCTGGCGGGTAACACCGAACAGGAAGCGTTGACTGTCAATGCGGAACCGGATATCAGCGGCATTCTCGGATTGAGTCTGGACTGGGCCGAAAGTTTTTGTGCCGACGATGCCTGCTGGTACGACGGTGTGGAAACGGCACTGGCGTACCGGCAGAGTTCCAGCTCCAGGACCTCGGTGGACGCCAATGCGGTGATTCCCGGCACTATTGGCCCGCCGGGCCTGAACCTCGCGATTACCACCATTGACGCTTATCAGCCGCCCGTGATCTCCACCGGGGTTTCCTGGAGCAGCGACGACTGGCGCGTGGGGCTGACGGTTGAACAGCAGCGCTGGTCCGAGCTGGAAGAGGAATTCGAAAGCGATACGGTCCGTGATCATGTAGACTGGAGGTTCGATGATGTCGTGATTCCCCGCCTGGGTGCGGAATACAGGCTGAATCAACACTTCACGCTGGTCTCCGGACTGGCGTACCAGGAATCGGCCCTGCAGAACGAGCAGTCCCTGGACGTGAATTATCTGGACACGGACCGGGCCACCCTGGGACTGGGCGCTTCCGCGCGCTACGAGGATCCCTGGCTGCTTGCCTATCCGGTGCGGCTGGATCTGGCCTATCAATATCAGCGGCTCGAGGAACGGGATTTTGAACTGACCTCCAGTGATGCCACGCCGCAGCACTACGAAACCGTCACCGCCGATGGTGATGTTCATGTGCTGTCCGGTTCCATAACCATGAAATTCTAGGAGGCGGCCATGACGAGAATAACAACGCTCTTGCTGGCGACGACACTGCTGGCCGCCTGTGGCGGGGATGAACAGGAAGTGACCTTCCCCGGTGACGGCGGCTCCCTGGTGTACGCTTATCCCTATGACGGGCAGGCGCAAGTGCCCGTGCATGCGCCGCTGGTGCTGCGCTTTTCCGATGCCGTCACCAGCGCCGATCCGGCCGCGGAAATCGAACTGGAAACCGGTGATGGCGACGATGTGCCGGTAACCGTGGAGTCGGCGTCGAGTGATCACAGTCTCGTAATCCGGCCCGATGAACCCCTGTCCCCGGCCACGGATTTCGTGCT
>CAZHGU010000193.1:2318-3892 GCA_964532105.1 uncultured Alcanivorax sp.
AGTGTGCGCCTGGAAGACAGCGCCGGCGCGCTCGTGGAGGCTTCGGTGATAGCCGGGGAGCATTACCTGACCCTGGACCCGGCCGGGGAACTGGATCCGGACCAGGACTACAGGCTGCAACTGACATCGGATCTGGAAAGTGTCGCCGGCAATGCGCTGAATCCGCAGAGCTATGCGGATCGAGCTATTCATCCGCAGGATTCGCGGCCCCGGGAAACCCTGGTGCAGAAGGCGCCGGTATCCAACGACGATCCGGCGGAGCAGTGCGGTCCGGATACGTCCGGTGACCGGCTTTCACCACTGACCGGCATGCCCATTAACTGTGTGCCGGTCAATGCCGTTCTGCTGGGTGAGGACAACTATTCGCAGCAGAAAGGCGATGTGCATGCGGAGCTGGCCTACATTCCCGACTTCCCGGATGTCACGCCCCTGCGGGTGCCGCGCGGCAGTCTGCTCCAGGGGTCGAACGTGGAGGTGAATATTGCCGGTGAAGTCCCGGCGGGTTTTGACACCGGCGATATCAGCGTCAAGTTCATTTCCGATGCCACCGGGTTTCTCATGCCCAACCCCTATTCCAGTGACCCTTCGGCACCGCGCCGGGTACGGCTGTACATGGATGTGGCCATGAATGCGGAGAATGCCCGGGCCAATGGTGCATTGAGCCAGGACCTGCTGCATCTGGAACTGGTGGGTACATCGATAGTGGAAGACGGCACCATGGTGATCAATGCCGTGGGCGTGGTGGAGCCCGAGGTGCTGGGCCTGGAAGACGCCCACGGAACCCTGTCCTTCCGCATGGAATCCTACCGGGATCAGGACAACGCACCGATTCGGCAGCCGGATACCACCAACCCGGAATTGCAGTCCTGGATGCCGGGGGATGACGGCGCCGGTGATATGCGTCCCGGGGATCCGATCATCGTGAACTTCAGCGAACCTCTGGATCGAAACAGCCTGGCCCAGTCCGGCGCGGTTACGCTGAACGGCGGTGAAGCCTTTGACTGGTATCTGGATGGCGCTTCTCTGGTGATTCATCCGGAAGGCGGGCTGGAATACGGTGCCAGTTATGATCTGCAGCTGACGGGTGATGTTACCGATCTCGCCGGCAATCCGTTGCTGGATGATCACAATCTGCAGTTCGAGATGCCCCACTATGTGGGCTCCGAACATCGATCCCCGCTGGCGATCACCACCTATCCCGGCTATCCCTGTGTGACCACGGATCGGGATCTCGCCAATGACAATCACGGCCGTTGCGCCGGTGGTCAGAGCGGTGACGATGATCTGCCCGTCATGGATCTGCCCGCCAATCGGCCCATTGTGGTCCAGTTCTCCCAGACCATGGCGAAAAGCAGCATTTCGCTGAACGGCAGCTTTACAGTGGAACGCAGCACCCAGCCGAACGATCCGCAGAATGGAAGCTGGGATCCGGTAGACGGGCGCCTGGAAGTGAAGGAACGTCTGGTGCGTTTCCATCCGGAAGAACCCTGGGAGGACGAGGCTCTCTATCGTTACACCTTGGGCTCCAATGGCGACGGGCAGGACAGCCAGGCAAACTGTGACGGCAGCAGTGC
>CAZHGU010000194.1:0-3882 GCA_964532105.1 uncultured Alcanivorax sp.
CAGGCCGCCGCCGCCGTGGGCCAGATGGGGCTGATCCAGGCCTGGGAATCGCGCTTTCAGAATCACGGCTACCACACGGCCCAGATTCTGCTAACCCATGACGACCTCTCGGATCGCAAGCGCTATCTCAATGCCCGCTCCACGCTCATGACCCTGCTGAATCTGGGTGTGGTGCCCGTGGTAAACGAGAACGACACCGTGGTCACCGACGAGATCCGCTTCGGCGACAACGACACCCTGGCCGCGCTGGTGGCCAATCTGGTGGTCGCCGACCGGCTGGTGATCCTCACCGACCAGCACGGCCTCTATGAACAGGACCCGCGTGTGCATCCGGACGCCGAACTCATCCGCGAAGCGCGCGCCTCGGATTCCCGGCTGGCCGCCATGGCCGGCGACGACGGCGGCGCCCTGGGGCGCGGCGGCATGGCTACCAAGGTGCGCGCCGCCGGGCTGGCGGCGCGCTCGGGCGCGGCCACCAGCATTACCAGCGGTCGGGATCCGCAGGTGCTGACCGAACTGGCCCGTGGCGAAAATCCGGGCACGACCCTGACGCCGGATCTTTCGCCCTTGCGCGCGCGCAAGCAGTGGCTGGCCGGGCACTTGCAGATGCGCGGTACCCTGGTGGTGGACGCGGGCGCCGCCCGGCGGCTGCGCGAGGCCGGTTCCAGCCTGCTGCCCGTGGGCGTGAGCGACGTCCGGGGGGATTTCTCCCGGGGCGACATGGTGGCCTGCGAGGACGAGACCGGCGAGCGGGTGGCCTGTGGCCTGATCAACTATGACGCCGACGACGCCCGGCGCATTCTGCGCTGCAAGAGCGGCGAAATCGCCGAGCGGCTGGGCTTTATCAACGAAGAGGAGCTGATCCACCGGGACAATCTGGTGGTGTTTTGACTCCCCCTTCGGCTACCCGGGTCGCCATCGTAGGCGCCGGGCTTATTGCGCTGGCCTATGGTGTGGCCCGTTTCGCGTTCGGCCTCTTCGTCCCGTCCATCCGCGCGGATCTGGGTCTGAAGCCGGACCTCATGGGCCTGATCGGCTCGATTCCTTTTGTCAGTTTTGCCGTGACCAGTGTCGTTGCCTCGACTCTGGCGCGGCGCCTGGGCGCGCGCCGGGGTGCCATGCTGGCAAGCGGTTTCGGCGCGGTGGGCCTGATCCTGATCAGCCGGGCCGGCGGCGCGCCCATGCTCGCCGCCGGCGTGTTCGCCTGCGGAATTTGCACGGGCCTGATGATGCCGGCACTGTCCGAGGGCATTCACAAGGCGGTGCAGCCGCGCCTGCATGGCCGGGTCAATGCCGTAATGAATGCCGGGACCAGTGTGGGCGTACTGCTGTCCGTGCCCGCTGTCCTGTTACTTGCAAATGCCTGGCGGGGAGCCTATGCCTCGTTCGCCGCGCTGGGCGTACTCGGCGTGCTGGCGGCGGCCGTTTTCATACCGGGCACAAAGCACCGAGAGCGTTCCGCGCATGTGCAGCTGCCGAGGATCCGCGCCGACCAGCGCCGGCGTCTGATCAGGCTCAATGGCTTTGCCCTGGGCATGGGTCTGGTCAGTGCGGCCTACTGGGTGTTTGCGCCGGATCTGGTGGTGGTGCTGGGCGGCCTGCGTCCGGATCTTACCGGCTGGCTCTGGGCCGCGGTGGGCCTGGCCGGGCTGGGCGGGGCCGCCGCCGGCGATCTGGGCGAGCGTCTGGGCGCCGGCCGCGTCCAGAGTCTGGCTCTGGCCCTGCTGTCCCTGGCGACACTGCTCGTGCTGGCCGTGCCCGATAGCCTGGGCAGCACCGTACTGTCGGCGGCCCTGTTCGGGCTGGCCTATATGACGCTCACCGGGCTTTATCTCGTCACCGCCATCCTGCTGTTGCCGGATCATCCCAGCCTGGGCGGCGTGCTCCCCTTCCTCGCCATCGCCGTGGGGCAGGCCCTGGGCTCGACCCTGACCGGCATGGTTGTGGAGCAATCGGGTTACAGCGCTGCCTTTGGCGGGATGGCCCTGCTGGGCGTGATGCTGGCGGCGTGTTATCCGCTGTTCCCGGAGCCGCCGGCACGTCCCCGTCCCGCGCCGGGTGTGTAAGGATTACGGCCCTGGAAGCGGCTGCACGGGCATACGCCCGGGGTCTGTACCGACCCCGGGAACCGGTTTTATTGCACCAACCGGATCGTGAGCGGATAACGGTAATGCTCGCCCGAGCTGGCCTTGGAGGCCGCCACGATCGCCATGACGATCCAGAAGATCGCTACGATGAAGATCAGCACGAAGCCGATGGCCACGGCCATGAGCAAAAAGGAGACAAAGCCGGCGATGGCCACGGTGATATTGAAGTTCAGCGCTTCCTTGCCTTCCACATCCACAAAGCTGCTTTGATCCTTCTTGACCAGCCAGATCACCAGCGGGCCCAGGATGTTGCCGAAGGGAATCAGCAGGCCCACCAGCGCGATCAGATGGCAGAGCATGCCCAGATTGCGGTCATCCTGGCTTACGGCTTCGGTATTCTGCGTGGTTTCCTGAGTGTTCTCGGGTTCGTTCATGATGCTCATCCTTGTCTTCGGGAACGTGTGCGTGCCGAATCCACAGGATACTAAAACGATCGGAACAGGGGGAGCAAAAAAACCGGCGCGGGGCCGGTTTTTTCGGGGTCATGCAGGGCGCGCGCCCGATCAGCCCATGGCCTGGATCTTCGCGCTCAAACGGCTCTTGTGCCGGGCGGCCTTGTTGGGATGGAAGCGCCCCTTGCGCGTGGCCTTGTCCAGCACCGAGCTGGCTTCACGGAGCCGCTCCCGTGCTGCCTGCTGATCGCCGGATTCAATGGCCTTATTCACTTTCTTGAGATAGGTCCGCACCATGGAGCGCTGAGCGCGATTGTGGCTGCGGCGCTGCTCCTGTTGACGCGCACGCTTGCGTGCTTGCCGTGAATTCGCCAAAGTCCTGCTCCTTCGTTAACAATTCGAACCGGTGCTCCGGGGCACCTCGGGAAAGGTGCGGAACTATGCCGTCTGGTCCGCGCCTTGTCAATGCCGTAGAGTCCCTCCGGAGCCCGCCGGGACGGGGCTGCGGGCTTTTCATCAGGGGAGTGCATGGCCGGCGATAGCGTAACCGACGACAACGACAAGGCGGCGGGCAAGGGCGGGCTGCTGGCTTCCAGCGCCGTCTTCGGCGTGCTGACCTTTTTCTCGCGCATTCTGGGGCTGGTGCGCGACGTGGTCTTTGCCGGGTTGCTGGGCGCCTCGGCCGGCACGGACGCCTTCTTTGTCGCCTTCCGGATTCCCAACTTCCTGCGCCGGCTCTTCGGCGAGGGCGCCTTCAACCAGGCCTTCGTGCCCGTGCTCAGCGAGTACCGCAGCCAGGGCACGCGCGCCGCCGTGCGCGGGCTCATCGACCGGGTCGCCGGCACTCTCGGGATCACCCTGGCCGGGGTGACCCTGGTGGGGGTGCTGGGCGCGCCCCTGCTGATCTGGGTCTTCGCGCCCGGTTTCGGCGACGACCCGGCCAAGCGGGCGCTGGCGGTGGAGATGCTGCGCCTGACCTTCCCCTATCTGTTCTTTATCGCCCTGACCGCCTTTGCCGCGGGCATTTTCAACTCCTGGAACCGTTTTGCCGTGCCCGCCTTTACGCCGGTGCTGTTGAATCTGTCGCTGATCGGCGCGGCGCTCTTCCTGACGCCGTATTACGCGGACTCGCGTCAGGCCATGGCACTCGCCTGGGGCGTGCTGGTGGCCGGCGCCGTTCAGTTGCTGTTCCAGTTGCCCTTTCTGGGCCGGATGGGGTTCATGCCCCGCCCGCGCGTGGACTGGAAGGACCCGGGCGTGCGCCGGATTCTCGCGCTCATGGCGCCGGCGCTGTTCGGCGTGTCCGTCACCCAGATCAATCTGCTGGTGGACACGGCCCTGGC
>CAZHGU010000195.1:0-3209 GCA_964532105.1 uncultured Alcanivorax sp.
CCGGCGGAGCAGATCACGCTGCTTGCCGTGCTGGAAGCCATCGACGGCGAGCTGGCCATGACGCAGTGCGCCAAATCCAGCGGCTGCGAATGTTCCCTGGTGGGTCACTGCGCGGTGGAAGGCGGCTGGCGCATTATCAATCGTGTCATCCGCGAGGCGCTGTCCCGGCTGACCATTGCGGATCTGCAGCATGTGGACATGGCCGAGGAAACCGTCTGGCAGCGCCTGCTTCAGGGCGCGGCCGGCGAGTCGGGTCCGGTTATCCTGCGGCACTGACCCCGAACCCGGGCACCCCGGACGCCCGCCACGAAAATCCCCGACACCATGCCCTTCAGGGGGATCCAGCAGCGGCATAAAACCGATAACAGGTGCCACCGGCTCCCTTGGCTTGATACATGGCCTCGTCCGCTTGATCCATGAGCCGGGCCGGATCCCGGCCGTGATCCGGAAAAAGGCTTACCCCCGCACTCACGCCCAGTGTCAGGTGCAACTCATCGAACACGAACGGCTGCAGCAAGCTGGCCACCAGCTTGTCCACGATTGCTTCCACGGCACCCTGATCCATCACCTCGGAGGCCACGACCACGAATTCGTCGCCGCCGATCCGGGCCAGGGTATCGCTGTCACGCAGTTCGGCGGATAGACGCTCGGCGACCTGCTGCAACAACTTGTCGCCCGCGGCATGGCCGTGCCGGTCATTCACCGGCTTGAAGCCGTCCAGGTCCAGATAAATGCAGGCAGCGCGGCTGTCATTGCGTTCGGCAGCGTGGAGGGCCATGTCCAGGCGATCGTCCAGCAGAGTGCGATTGGGCAGTCCCGTCAGCACATCATGGGTTGCCTCGTGCCGAAGCCGCTGCTCGCGGCCGAGACGCTCGGCGATATCGCTGATGATGAAAATATAGCAAGGCTCAAGCCCGACCGAGCCTTCCACCCAGGACACCGAGGCCCACACGGGATGGATCTCGCCCGGAGTGTCCCGGATCCAGAACTCGCCGCGCCAGTTGCCTTCATTACGGGCTCTCGGCAGCACCTCGTCGTTAATCAATACGGCCGAGCTCGCATCCGCCGCAACCGTCTCCACGGCAACCCCGCCGAACGTCTTCGGCGCGGCCGACATCTGGTCAACAAAGGCCTGGTTCATGTCGCGGATCACGCCCGCCTGGTCCGTGATCAGGATGGCCTCGTCACTGTGTTCATATACCGCCGACCAGACCTGCAGCTCCATTTCGCGGCGCAGGTACTCGGTAATATCGTCAAAGGAAACGACCACGGCCGCTTTTTCCTGCGAATCAACGGAGAGGCCATCCACGGGCCGGGCGTTCACCGACAACCACCGATGCTCGTCGTCTCGCGGCTGATAGAGCCCGATGACCACATTCCGACAGGGCCGACCCGTGCGCAACGTAACCATGGCCGGCTGTTCATCGCCAGGCAAAGGGCTGCCGTCACGCCGAATCATGCGCCAGCCCGGATCCGGGAAGTGCCGCCCCCGAAGTCGGGAGGCACTGAGACCGAGCAGGTGAGAAGCCTGCCGATTCAGGGTCGTGATGGTACCGTCGGCGGCATGCACCAGAACGCCCTCGGCCATGGTCTCGACCACGCTGCGGTAGAGCGCCTCGCTTTCGGCCAACTGCTCCTCCATGGCCACCTTGTCCGTCACGTCCCGCGAAGTGGTGTGCAGCATGGCCACCCGGCCGGCGCGAAGAATCGACTGAGTCAGCGTCTCGAACCAGATATAGCTCCCGTCCGCATGGCGGATCCGGTAGCGAACGGGGATATTGGAGTTGCCCGCTTGAGCGGGCTCGTGCGTTCCCTGCCGGATACGCACCCGGTCGTCGGGATGGATCAGTTCATAGGGGTCGGTTCCGACCAGGGTCTCGGGCGCGTACCCGAGCAAGCGGACCACCGAGGGACTGACCCAGTTGTAGGTTCCGTCCGGCTCGTGCAGACAGACGAGATCGCTCATGTACTCTGCAACCAGCCGGAACCGCTCTATCGAATTCGACTCACTGCTGGACACAACTAACCTTCCTCACCCCCCATTTCCCACACTAGAACACTGCAACGGTACAAGAGAAACCTTGCACCCGGAGAAGGGACCCGGAAATGATTGGCCCACCCCCACCCACTCTCACACACCGAAGCCTGTACGGGTAAGGGGATGCCTGCCCATGCGCTCGGAAAACCGACAGCCGGCACGTGCCCCCGCCTTTGCCTTCATGGATTGCTCTTCATGAGCAGTCCCGGCGACTGCAAGTGCTTCCACAAAATCGTGGGCGCCGGCCGCTGGACGACCGGCGCAACGGGTAATTCACCAGTCGATGGAATAGGAGGCCGCAACCCGCGCGCCCGGACCGGCGGCATGGGAATAGGCCGTATCAGCGGCCTGGTTAATCACCGGGAAATACTGCTCATTGGTGATATTGTCCACGCTGAGCTGCAGGGTTCCGCGCGGCAGCTGGAAGGTGCTCTGCACGTCCAGCAGCTTGTAGCTGTCCACTTCCTCACCGTAAAACTGGGAACTGTCCGGATCCCGGTCACCGGAGTAGAGACCCTGCACACGCATCTTCCATTTCGGATTGATGCGATATTCCGCGAAGGCGGTGACCTTGGTGGGCGGAATCCGGGAGCTGGGCAGATCCTCTTCGAAACTGCCGTCGTCGTCCAGATCCACTTCACCTTCCATCCAGGTGATGGTGCCGCCGAGCCGGCTGCGCTTCGTCGATTTCACACTGCCTTCCAGCTCCACCCCACGGACCTCCTCCGGACGCTTTTGCAGCTCCAGATTGGTATTGAAGGACGAGCCTTTTTCGGAGGTGCTGTAGAAGGCGCTGATGGAGCCCTTCCAGTTGTCACCGCGTCCGCGCAGTCCGGTTTCGTAGTTGTCCACGATCTGGGCCTCGGACTTCAGCTCCGCGGCATCCGTGGCCGTGCTATCACGCACAGCGCGGCCGAAATCCGCCAGCGAGAATCCCTCGGAGTAGCCCGCAAACAGTTCCATGTTGTCCCGCAGAAAAACCACGCCGCTGAGGTTGTACAGGATTTCGCTGAAGTCCAGCTCGGCGCCACGCACGGCTTGACCATTTGCATTAATACCTTCGCCCACGTCCAGATCAATGACCTCATTGCGCGCGCCCGCGCGTACCATGGCCCGATCACCCAGCGGGACCTCCAGCAGGTCCGGGCGGTCGCCAGCCCCGGCGCGACGG
>CAZHGU010000195.1:3219-3881 GCA_964532105.1 uncultured Alcanivorax sp.
ATCCCACAGAAGCTCGCGGCCTTCGATGCAGTACAAAAACGGGGTCATCGCCCCCAGCTCCAGACAGCTCGCCCCGATGGCCGTCAGATGGTCGGTCAGCCGGCTGATCTCGCCCATCAGTGGTCGGATCCATTTACATCGGGGCGGGACCTCCAGCTCCAGGAATCCGGCCAGGGCATCCTGATCCATGGCCGGGGTACCTACATCGCCGTCCAGCCCCCTGGACGAGGTTTCATCATTGAGATAGTCGGCACCCCAGATCATGTTGAAACCGAGATCACCCAGCATAACCGGTGAATCCATGGTCAGGCGTGCGCCTGTCTTTTGCGACTCATACTGGCGCTGGAGGGCCCCAGGGAACTTGGCGAAACGTGTCATCAGGTCGCCATGATAAAACTGAGCATTGAGCTGATTGCCCGCGACATCCCGGTGGGTGTACTTCATGCTGGCCAGAGTGTTCTCCGTAGCCGGATCCTTGACATTGATATTGCCGCGCTGAGGCACCGATTTTTCGTTCGACTCCGCGTCGCCGCCGGTGGCCAGTCCGGCCCAGTCACTGTTCTGGGACATTTCGAAGTGGTTGGCCATGAACTCCAGACGCTGATTACCGTCGTCGGATTCCACGCCCGTCTTGCCCAGCACATTGTACTGATCGCTCTGCG
>CAZHGU010000196.1:0-3860 GCA_964532105.1 uncultured Alcanivorax sp.
AGTGGCATTTACAATCTGGCCGGCGACGGCGCCGTACCCATCCGGGAGATTGCCGCGATCCTCAAAAAGCCCCTGGTTCGGGTGCCCGCGTGGCTGGTGCGTGCCGTACTGGGTCTGGGGCACGCGCTGGGGGTGAGCCGTTACCAGGCCAGTCAGGTGAATTTCCTGCGCTACCGGCCCGTGCTGGACAATCGCCGTTTGCGCGAGGAGTTTGGCTATCAACCCGAGCTGAGCTCGCGCGAAACCTTTGAACTCTTCGTCCGTCATGCACGTGAACGGGGGCAGCTGTGAGCACGGTCCTGATTACCGGCGCCGCCGGTGGACTGGGCCGGGCGCTGACGCGTGTTTTCCATGCGCGCGGCGATCGGCTCTTTCTGGTGGATCGCGATCAAGCGCTGCTGGATGAACTGATCGGGCAACTCAATTATCGGGACAAAGTCGTCGGCCAGGTGGCGGATCTATCCACACGGGAAGGCGTGGCGGCGACGGTAGACGGCTTTCGATGTCATTTCGATGAACTGGATGTACTGGTGAACAATGCCGGTATTACCCATCGTTCACTGGCCTCGGATACCGACCCGGATGTCTTCCGCCGCGTCATGGCCGTGGACTGGCAGGTGCCGGTGGAACTGAGCTTGGCGCTGTTGCCCGGGCTGCGCCGGCGCAACGGGTCCATTATCAATATCGGTTCCATGGCCGGCTGGATGCCGGTGCTGGGCCGGGCCGGTTATTGCAGTGCCAAGGGAGCCCTGACGCAGTTCTTCGAGGTGCTGCGTGCCGAGGAACGCGATCGCGGCCTGCACATTCTCATGGTCTATCCGAGCTTTCTCGACACCGCCATTGAAGCCAATGCCCTGGGCGCCGACGGCGGCCGGGCCCGTCATGCCCGTTCCACCGTGGGGCGGATCACCAGTGCGGAGACACTGGCCGTACATATTGTTCGCGCACTGGAAAAACGGCGTGCCACCCTTTTTCCGGACACCTTCACCTGGGCGGCAAGCCTGCTCTGGCGCATTGCGCCCAACCTGTTTCACCGGCTCATGCGCCGGCGCTTCCGGGTGGAGCTGGAGCAGCGCGAATGAGCGTCTGGCTGCTGGTGGCGCTTTTCGTCTTTCTGGCCTACACCATTGAAGTCGTTACCGGCTTCGGCAGCATTGTGATCGCGTTGTCATTGAGCGCGCTCTTTCTGCCCATTGATGTGCTGCTGCCCGTGCTGGTGCCGCTCAATATTGTCATGACGGGCTATCTGGTGGCGCGTCATCGTCGGCATATCCATGGCCCCACGCTGTTGCGTCTGATCCTGCCGCTTATGGTGGTCGGGACACTGGCCGGTTATGCGCTGCGTCCCTGGTTGAGCGAAAGCCTGATGCATCTGTTGCTGGGCGCACTCGTGGTCTGGTTCGCGGGCCGTCAGCTCCTGCAAATACGCAAGGGCGTGATGGCTGTACGCCACTCCCGCGCCTGGACCCGGAGCTGGATGTTGGCGGCGGGAATCACGCACGGACTCTTCGCCTCGGGCGGTCCCCTGCTGGTGTACGCACTGACTGGTGTGGAACTGGACAAGGCGCGTTTCCGTGCCACCCTGGTGACGGTCTGGCTGATTCTGAACGGCATCCTGACGCTGGTCTTTGCACTGGACGGCACGCTCATGCCCGCGCTGCCGCGCGTGGCATCATTGCTGCCGGTGCTGGTGCTGGGCGTGGTGGTCGGTGAATGGCTCCATGGCCGGGTGAATGAGACAGTTTTTCGTCAACTGGTGCTGGGGCTGCTATTGATCACCGGTGTAATTCTGATTCTGCCGTTAAACAGTTGAGGGTTTGCGGAAAAAGGCGACATTGCGAGCCGGGAAGGTGACCGACCAGCCGAAGCACGCGGCAATCCACTCCAGGGTTTCGATGCGGTAGAAACAGACATGGGTGGGATCCCGGCGGTAGCGCCAGTTGGCGAAGGCCTCGTCCTCGGTCAGCCAGCGGGTCATGACGGCCAGCACGCCGCCGGCGACCAGCATGGCATTCAGCTGCTCGAGTACCGGGCGCGGCTCGTGCAGGTGTTCGATCACCTCGGTGCAGGTAATGAAATGATAATGGTGTTCCAGCGGCGCCGTTTCCGGAAAATAGATGGGATCATGGATCGCCGTGGGAAAGCCGGCTTCCTCCATCATGGCCGCCAGCGCCGGCCCCTGACCGCAACCGAAATCCAGACCCCGGGCGCCGGACGGCAGTTCGTCCTGTAATGGATCCGTCAGACGCGAAAGAAATTTCCGATATTGGTAGTTGTCCACCCGGTTATCGTGCAGCTCGTACTGTTCCTTTTCCTCTTCCACCGTAGGCAGGAACCGTGGATGCATCCAGGTAAGACGGCACTGTTCGCAGCGCTGATAGTCGAGGCCCGCGACGCTTTCGAACAGACGCGTATCCTCGCTGTAGCACAGGGGACACTGCATGACTCAGGCGAACCGGTTCAGAAAGTCACCGAAAAGCGGATGAATGCGCGGCATGGCTTCCTTCAAACGGTGATCGCCGGGCAGAAGATGCACTTCGGCGCCGTGGCGTTCGCCGAAGGTGACACTGTGCTGAAAGGGAATAATCTCGTCGGAGAAACCGTGCACCAGCGCGATCTCCTTCGCCTGCGGACTGTAGTCCTGTACGGCAAAACCCTCGATATAGAAGGCCGGTGCCAGCAGGAAAAGTCCCTGCACCGCTTCCTTCATGGAGGCCACGGCGGCCACATAGCTGCCCATGGATGAGCCCACCAGTACCACGGGTTCGTTCTGCTCGCGGACATAGGCGAGCAGCCGCTCCACCCGCGCTTCCGGATCGTCGGGCAGATCGGTGTAATCCAGTGACTCCGTACTGTGCCCCAGTTCTTCCGCCTGTGCTCCCAGCGCCTGAATCTTGCTGCCGTTGGGTCCGGATTCCTTGCCGTGGTTGAAAACGATATGCATTGGTCACCTCAGGTTGAAAAACTTGGCCCGGCCGCGCTTACAGACTGTGGGAAGCGTGCTGCCATTCCAGTGGCCGGCCCGCCAGAAAGGGCACCAGGTTCTCATTGTCGATGCTGACCCGATCCGGAATGGTCCATTCCGAACGCACCAGCTCAATGCTGTCCTCGTTACGCGGCAGGCCGTAGAAGTCCGCGCCGTTGAAGGACGCAAAGGCTTCCAGTTGATCCAGAGCCCGGTGCTGGTCGAAAAAGTCCGCATAGAGCGGCAGGGCTGCCGGCGCCGAAAAGCACCCGGCACAACCGCAGGCGCTTTCCTTGTCGCTACGCAGATGGGGCGCGGAATCCGTGCCCAGGAAAAACCGTGGATGGCCTTCGAGCACCGCCTGCTGAATGCTTTGCTGATGGCTATCGCGCTTGAGAATGGGCAGACAGTAGTTGTGCGGCCGGATGCCGCCCACCAGCAGGTCATTGCGGTTGAGCAGCAGATGCTGGGGCGTGACCGTGGCGCCGGTGTTCTCGCCCGCTTCCTTTACGAACTGCACGGCTTCGCGCGTGGTGACATGTTCGAAGACAATGCGCAGTTCGGGAAAGCGCTCGCGGATGCCGGCGAGATGCCGGTCGATAAACACTTTTTCCCGGTCAAAGATATCCACGTCCGCGTCCGTCACCTCGCCGTGGACCAGCAGGGGTAGGCCCGCCTGCTGCAGCGCCTCGTAGAGATGATCGATCCGGCCCGGATCGCGCACGCCGCTGTCGGAATGGGTCGTGGCGCCCGCGGGATAGAGCTTGCAGCCGAAGACCAGGCCGCTGTCCGCCGCGTTCTGGATGTCCTCGGGCGTGGTTTCGTCCGTGAGATAGAGCGTCATCAGCGGCTGAAAGTCCGAGCCCTCGGGGCAGGCGGCCAGGATGCGCTCGTA
>CAZHGU010000197.1:0-3852 GCA_964532105.1 uncultured Alcanivorax sp.
AGGCGCGCGGCCCGTTCCAGATTGCTCGCCACCGGCTGGTCCGTACCCGTAGCACCGGTGCCGGAAGCATCCCAGAACTGCCACCCCACCACGGTGGCGGCGGCCACGGACGCGGCCACCATCATGCGCGCCGCCCCCGTCATCCAGGCCGGCCGGCGGCGGCCGGCATCCAGGTTCCGGCGCACCCCGGCGGCGAAATCCCGTGGCACGGTCACGCTGTCCTGGCCGTGCATCAGATCCCGGGCCAGATGCCAGCGCGACCAGGCAGCGGCATCCTCGTCATCGAACTCGCGCAGCAAGCGACGGTATTCCAGCTCGCTGGTCTCGTCGTCCGCCAGCGCGGACAGCGCTTCCCGTTGGGTGTATTCACTCATAACGCACCTTTTTGACCCTATTGATCCGACAACAAGGGTTTCATGGCCTGATCAATGGCTTCCCGAGCCCGGAAAATCCGGGATCGCACCGTTCCCACGGGACACTCCATGATAGCGGCAATGTCCTCGTAGCTGAGCCCCTCGAATTCGCGGAGCGTCACCGCCCGGCGCAATTCTTCGGGCAAGCCTTCGATGGTCTGCCCGATTACGGTTCTCAACTCTTCTGACAACGCCTGAGACTCCGGGGTTCCGATATCGCGCAACTGATCGCCACCCGGGTACTGCTCCGCTTCAGAGGCATCCACATCCGAGCCGGGCGGACGCCGCCCCTTCGAGACCAGATGATTCTTGGCCGTATTCACCGCGATCCGGTAGAGCCAGGTGTAAAAGGCACTCTCGCCGCGAAAGCGCGGCAGGGCGTTCCAGGCCTTGATGAAGGTTTCCTGGGCCACGTCCTGGACTTCGTCCGGGTCGCGGACATAGCGGTTGATCAGCGCGAAGATGCGCTGCTGATACTTGCGCACCAGCAGCTCGAAAGCGCGCTCATCCCCGCGTCCCGCCTGTTTTACCAGCTGTTGGTCGGTCGCCACCCGTGTCCCCCGACTGTCTGAGGCCCCCGGAACCCTGTCCTGAGACCGTGCTTCAGGCGCCTGGTTCCGCAGGTCCGAATCAGCACGCAGTCTACAGGCCATGGCCCGACCAGGCGACACCTCGGCTTGCGCGCGGCCCGGTGCGCGCCGGTATACTGGCGCTCCCACCCCGCCGGGAGTTTCCATGGCCATTCATCGACACGATGTGCTCATTATCGGCAGCGGCGCCGCCGGGCTGAGTGTGGCCCTGCACTTGCCGGAGCAGGCCCGTGTAGCCCTGCTCTCCAAGGGCCGGCTCACCAGTGCCAGCACCTATTATGCCCAGGGCGGCGTGGCGGCGGTACTCGACCGCGAGGATTCCCTGGCATCGCATGTTGCCGACACGCACCAGGCCGGGGCGGGCCTGTGTCACGACGAGACCGTGCGTTTTACGGTGGAAAACGGCCCGGAGGCCATTCACTGGCTGATCGACGAAGGCGTCGCCTTTACCCGCCTGAACGGTGCCGGCGGCGACGGCGACTATCATCTGGCCCGGGAGGGCGGACACAGCCACCGGCGCATTGTCCACGCCGCCGATGCCACGGGCCTGGCCATCTCCAGCTCGCTGATCGACAAGGTCAAGGCCCGGCCCAATGTGGATGTGTATGAACACCGCGTGGCCGTGGATCTGATCCACGGCGAGCAGGACGGCGAATACCGCTGCCGGGGCGCCTATATCCATGACCACAGCACCGGCACCACGGATGTCTTTCTCGCGCGTTCGGTGGTGCTGGCCACCGGCGGCGCCAGCAAGGCCTATCTCTACACCAGCAACCCGGACGTGGCCACCGGCGACGGCATTGCCATGGCCTGGCGCGCCGGCTGCCGTGCGGCGAACATGGAGTTCATGCAGTTTCACCCCACCTGCCTGTACCATCCCAGCGCCCGCAACTTTCTGGTGAGCGAGGCGCTGCGCGGCGAAGGGGCCACCCTGATCCGGCCGGACGGCGAGCGTTTCATGCCGGATTTCGACGAGCGCGGCGAACTCGCGCCCCGGGATATCGTGGCCCGGGCCATCGACCACGAAATGAAGCGCCTGGGCCTGGATTGCGTCTATCTGGACATCACGCACAAGAGCCAGGACTTCATCATCAACCACTTTCCCACCGTCTACGCCAAGTGCCTGCAGCTGGGCATCGACATCAGCCGCGATCCCATTCCGGTGGTGCCCGCGGCGCACTACACCTGCGGCGGCGTGATCACGGATCTCAACGGCCGCACCGATCTGCCCGGGCTTTACGCCATCGGCGAAACCGCCTTTACCGGCCTGCACGGCGCCAACCGCATGGCCAGCAATTCCCTGCTCGAATGCATTGTCTTCGGCACCGCCGCCAGCCGGGATATCGCCGAGCATCTGGAGACCATGCCGGTACCCGCGGACGCGCCCGAATGGGACGATTCGCTGGTCACCGATTCCGACGAGGATGTGGTCATCGCGCACAACTGGGACGAGCTGCGCCGGTTCATGTGGGACTATGTGGGTATTGTGCGCACGGTGAAGCGCCTGGAGCGCGCCCGGCACCGCGTTGATCTGCTCAAGCGCGAGATCCACGAGTATTACAGCAACTACCGCATTTCCAACGACCTGATCGAACTGCGCAACCTGGTGGTGGTGGCGGATCTGATGATCCGGGCGGCACTGTCACGGCGCGAATCACGGGGGCTGCATTATCTGCTGGATTACCCCCGGCCGCTGCCCGAGGCAAAGGACACTGTCCTGCTGCCGGACAATGCGGTGAATATCCGCTACGCCGCCGAGGCATAGCAGGCCGTTGAACAACCTGCCAGGACACCTCAACCGGTCCGGATCAGGCGCTTCAGGCGGCGGAAATCGGCCGTCGAGCATTCATCGGCGAAAATCACCAGGCGGCGCACGCCACAGCGCAGCGTGATGGCTCCCGGCCAGAGCCCGCGCGCGGTACCCGGTTGCGCCGGCCGCTCGACGCCGTCGCTGAAAAGAATCCGCCAGGGCTCGTCGTCCGGCCAGAGCCGCACCGGGCGCGGTCGGCGCTTTTCCCACCAGAAAACCCCGAGCCCGAGCAACACGAGCGCGGCGAGCTTCCAGCCCCAGTCCAGACCGCTGAGCAGCACGCCGATACAGGCCGCGCCCGCACCGATGGCCTGCCAGAGCCGGCGCTGCCATCCGGGACTGAGTTCAACGGGATTCGGCAATGCGGGTGAGCACCTCGTCGATGAAATGGTCCAGATCCGGGTCCCCGGGGCGGGAGCGGCGCGTAAACCATTCGAAGAGCTCGGTGTCCTGGCACTCCAGCAAACGCGCGAAGAGCTCCCGGTTGGCGGCCGAATCCTCGTCGTAGAAGCGTTCCAGGTAGGCGTGGAGGACGAACTCCACCTCCTTCATGCCCCGGCGGCACTGCCAGACATGGCGTCGCTTGCGTTCGGCTTCCTCGGGCGTCATAACCGGACCTTGCTGACAGGGGAGCACGCATTATCTATCATCACCGGGTTATGACCAACTGGCAGCAGTACCGCGATTCCGACCGGGCCGTCCATGCTGAAGACGGCACCCTCCTGCACTTCGGCACGGCCCCCACCGCCGACGACGGCCCCCTGGCCGCCATCTGTGATGATCTGGCCGTGATTCATGCGCACGGCGAGGACACCCCGGATTTCCTTCAGGGGCAGATCAGCGCCGATGTGAAGGACATCGACGCCGGCGCCACCCATCCGGCCATGCACCTCAACCTCAAGGGCCGGGGTGTGGTGAGCATGCGCGTGCTGCCCGCCGACGACGGCTACCGGCTGCTGCTCGACCGGCATCTGGTGGAAGCCGCCCAAAAGGCGCTGGGCAAGTTCATTCTGCGCTCGAAGGTAAGCCTGGACGCGGA
>CAZHGU010000198.1:0-3835 GCA_964532105.1 uncultured Alcanivorax sp.
TGCCCATGGCCAGGGTCTCGATACCCGCGTCCTGGTCGTCCAGCACCTTGAGCAGACCGCGCAGCGGATAACGCCCGCAGGCCTGATCGTCGCCGATGGCCTTGTAATCGCGCCGCTCAATGGCCTCGCGGGTGCGGTCATCGAGTTCCTCGGCCTGTTTGAGCGTGAAGAAATGACTCAGGTCCGTGCTGATGACCACCAGGGTGGCCGGATCGTCCCAGTAACGTTCGATGACGGAGGCCACCTGCTGCACGGGTACATCGCCCACGGACAGCGGAATCAGCCGGAAATCGCCCAGCAGCCGCTGCAGGAAGGGCAGCTGCACCTCCAGGCTGTGTTCCATGGCATGGGCGGCGTCCATTTCCTGTATGCCCTCGTAGTCCAGCAGGGCATCGCTCTCCCGCTTGTCCAGCGGGACATCGCCCAGGGGCGTGGTGAAGGCGTCGGCGCTGCTCAGCGCCATGCCCCGGAAGGGCACCCGGTGAGACGGGCCCAGCAGCAGCACCCGTTCGTACTGATCCCGGAAGGGAGCGATATGGGCATAGGCCTGGGCCGCCACCGGGCCGGAATAGGGATAGCCCGCATGCGGGACCACCAGGGCCCGGGGCGGCTCTTTGTCGTCCACCGGCCGGGCGCGGTCCATGAGAGCATCGATTTGCTGATTCAATGCCGCGGGCTCGCCGGGATAGAACATTCCCGCGACCGCGGGCGGCCGTGTTGTTGTCATGGCTACCTCCGTGCGTTGTACTGATCAAGATGGAGCTGAACCGACCGGGGTTCAAGCGGGTTCGGACCCCGGGTAGCCGGGAACTTGCGGTTCTGCCATGGTCTAAATGAACAGCAAGGCAAGAACGGTTTTGATACGGTAATCATGGCGGACGATGTCATTACCCCCACGGATCCGTCCGTGGTTTCCACGAAATACTGGCACGAGCTGGACGACGGGCGCCTGCAGTGCGATCTGTGCCCGCGCGCGTGCAAGCTGAAGGAGGGCCAGCGGGGCCTGTGCTTCGTGCGCGGGCGCGTCAACGACGAGGTGGTGCTCACTTCCTGGGGGCGCAGCTCCGGTTTCGCCGTGGACCCCATCGAGAAGAAACCGCTCAATCACTTTCTGCCGGGCTCGTCCGTGCTGTCGTTCGGCACGGCGGGCTGCAACCTCAACTGCAAGTTCTGCCAGAACTGGGACATGAGCAAGGCCCGGCAGATGGACAAGCTCATGGATCAGGCCCGGCCCGAGGCCATTGCCAGCCAGGCCCGGGCGCTGGGCTGCCGCTCGGTGGCCTATACCTACAATGATCCGGTGATCTTCCACGAATATGCCCTGGACGTGGGCCGGGCCTGCCACGAAGAGGGCCTGAACAATGTGGCCGTCACCGCCGGCTATATCACCGACGAGGCCCGCGAGGAATTCTTCTCCGTCATGGACGCGGTGAACTTCGACCTGAAGGCCTTCACCGAGCGGTTCTACTGGAAGGTCACGGGCTCGCATCTGCAGCCTTGCCTGGACTCCATGTACTATGTCCGCCACGAGACCAATGCCTGGATGGAGCTCACCACCCTGCTCATCCCGGGCTACAACGATGACGACGCGGAAATCGACGAAATGACCCAATGGGTGGTGGAGCATCTGGGCCCGGATGTGCCCATGCATTTCACCGCTTTCCATCCGGATTTCAAGATGAAGGATGTTCCGCCCACGCCCCCGGCCACGCTCTCACGGGCGCGGCGCATCGCCCTGAACAACGGCGTGCGCTACGCCTATACCGGCAATGTCCATGACAGCGAAGGCGGCAGCACATACTGCCACCACTGCGGCGAACGGCTGATCGAACGGGACTGGTTCCGCCTGGGCGTCTATAACCTGGATGAGCAGGGCCGTTGTCTCAATTGCGGCACCGCCTGTGCCGGTGTCTTCGATGGCGCTCCGGGGCAATGGGGAAGGCGTCGGATGCGGGTGCAGATGGCATAAGAAAAAGTAGCAAGGGGCAAGGCGCAAGAGGCAAGGAATAATGAAAGGTCGCCCGGGGAGTGTGACAGAAAGTGTGTAAACGGCTGTTTTCCGCGTACTATTACGAAAACGGGAGACAGTCGAATGGAAGAGCAACGCAAGCAGGAACTGGCAGCCGAGCTGGCCAAGGACCTCAAGACCGAGGCGGATCTCAATGATTTCGTCTCGGATTTGATGAAGATGACGGTCGAGACGGCTCTGGGTGCGGAAATGGAGGAGCACCTGGGCTATGCCAAGCATGACCCGGCTGGTCATGGCACGGGCAACAGCCGCAATGGCAAGACCTCCAAGAAACTCAAAGGCCAGCACGGGACGCTGGAGATTGAGACCCCGCGCGACCGCAACGCCACCTTCGAGCCGGTGCTGGTGGGCAAGCACCAGAGCCGGCTGACGCAGTTCGATGACCAGATCCTGGCGCTGTATGCCAAGGGCATGAGCAACCGCGATATCGTCGCCTTTTTCCGGCAGATGTACGGCGCCGAGATCTCCGAAGGGCTGGTCTCACGGGTGACCGAGGCGGTGATCGAGCAGGTGGAGTTGTGGCAGAACCGCCCGCTGGACGCCGTGTATCCGGTGGTATTCCTGGATTGTGTGGTGCTCAAGATCCGCCAGGACCGGCGTGTGATCAAAAAGTCCATGTACGTGGCGCTGGGCATCAACACCGACGGTGAGAAGGAGCTGCTGGGGCTGTGGCTGGCCGAGACCGAGGGCGCGAAGTTCTGGCTGTCGGTACTCACCGATCTCCAGAACCGAGGCCTGCAGGAGATTTTCATCGCCTGTGTGGACGGGCTCAAGGGCTTCCCGGAGGCCATTGAGGCGGTGTATCCGCACGCGCGTGTGCAGCTGTGCATCGTGCACATGGTGCGCAACAGCGTGCGCTACGTCTCCTGGAAAGACCGCAAGGCGGTCTGCCGGGACCTGAAAACGGTCTACGGCAGCACCACGGTGGAACAGGCCGAGGCGGCGCTGGACGACTTTGAGGCCAGCTGGGGCGAAAAATACCCTACCGTCGCGCCCATGTGGCGCCGGCACTGGGATAACCTGAGCACCCTGTTCGATTACCCGCCCGAGATCCGACGGGTGATCTATACCACCAACGCCATCGAATCGCTCAACAGCGTCATTCGCAAAGCCACCAAAAACCGCCGGATCTTCCCCAGCGATGCCGCTGCCATGAAAGTGGTATTCTTGGCGATCCAGGGCGCGTCAAAGCGCTGGACTATGCCGATCCGGTTCTGGAAAGAGGCCATGGTCCTGTTCGAAATCGAGCATGGAGATCGGATCAGGGCCCATCAGTGACGGCCGTTTACACAAAATCCGTCACACTCTCGAGCAAAAACAAGGGCGCCGAAGGCGCCCATCCTTACCTCTTGCTACTTGCCACTTGCTACTTTCGACTATTCGCCTATCCCGCCTTCTCTTCCGGCCCATCGCCCGTTGCGGAATGATCAGGCAATACGCCCTGCGCCTGCTCATACGTCATCTGCTTGATACCCGATTTCTCCATGGACACGCCCAGTGAATGCGCCAGGGCGAAAGCATAGGCGCGGCGGTAGAAGCCGAAATCCTTGCGGTGGCCGGGCAGGATGTCTTCCACCGCCTCGGCTTCTTCCAGCTGCTTTTCGAAGGCGTCCTTCTTGTCCTGCAGGTACTGGATCAGCTCCTGATCTTCCGACGCTTGCTCGGACAGTTCCAGGGTCCAGGTAATATCCTCGTGCAGCATGCATTCGCCGATGAACTGCCCGTATTGCTCCGGCCCCCATTCATGGGGGCCGATGGGCGAGAGCCAGAAACGGCCGTTCTTGCGGTAGAGCCAGTAGGAACGTC
>CAZHGU010000199.1:0-3823 GCA_964532105.1 uncultured Alcanivorax sp.
CGCCGGCGAAGTGCGCGCGCTGGCGCTCGAGCCGGGCGACCACATTGGCGAAGTCCTTGCCCACGGTGGTGGGGGAGGCGGACTGACCATGGGTGCGCGCCAGCATGGGCGTATCCGCCAAGGCCCGGGCGTGTTCGCGCAGGCTTTCGATCACGGTGTCCATGCGCGGCAGTAACTCCGCACGGGCCTCGGTAAGCATGAGCCCGTAGGCCAGGTTGTTGATGTCCTCGGAGGTGCAGGCGAAGTGCACGAATTCGCTCACCGCCACCAGTTCCGGCTGATCAGCGATGCGTTCCTTGAGGAAGTATTCCACCGCCTTGACGTCATGGTTGGTGGTGGACTCGATGGACTTGATGCGTTCGGCGTCGGCCAGGCCGAAATTCGCCACCAGCTGATCCAGCCAGGTTTTCGCTTCAGTGCTGAGAGCGGGCACCTCGGCGATTTCCGGTTGGGCGGCCAGTTGTTCCAGCCAGCGTACTTCCACGGTGACCCGGTTGCGGATGAGCCCGTATTCGCTGGTGATGGCGCGGAGGGCATCGCACTTGGTGGCGTAGCGGCCGTCCACCGGCGAGAGCGCGGTCAGCGGATGGGGATCGGGGGCCATGGACGGGCTCCTTGCTCAGTGGCGTCCGGAGCGCGGATTTTACACGATTTCCCCGGATAAAGAAGATGGGGTCAGGCCTCTCTTGGGCCCAGAAACTACTTTAAGAATCTAGTGCAGATTACTGATTTTATTGTTTTTTACCTCCTCCAGCGCCTTGAGCAGTCGGGGTCGGCGGGTGAGGAAATGCCGGCGCCGGCCCCCGGCCTGATGCCAGAGAAAAGCGGCGCGGATGCCGGCGAGGAAGAGGGCGCGGATTCGGGCCGCGGTATCATCGTTGTCCAGATAGTCCGGCTCGCCCTGTACCCGGATGCGAAAGCGCAGGGTACCCAGGGTGTCCTGATAGATGCCCGCCAGCCGGTGGCAGAAATTGGTATCCGCCGGGTCATCGAAATGGAGCCGCTGGGCGTGCAACGCTTCCAGCCGGTTGCGCAGGATATCGGTGAGCGCACTGTCCTTGCGCAAGCGGTGCGCCAGCTGGACGAGCCCCAGTGTATAGGCCACGGGTCGGTTGTTGTCCTTGTCCTGGCCCTGGCGCAGCACGCGCTCCAGCGCGGACAGGCCGGTGTCCAGCACCGACGGGTCCGGGAAGACTTCGTCCACGCTGGTGGAGTCCAGGTTCAGCACGGATTCGGTGAGCACGCCCACCGCGCCCGGATGAGCGTGATAGCCGTTGGCCAGGCGGTCGGCCAGCACGGCCGCCTGAAAGATGGCCGCCAGGGCAATGACCTGCTGTTCGTCGGGACTGTGACTCATGTGGTCTCCTCGATTACGCCGCCGCCCAGACAGTATTCACCGTCATAGAAGACCACGGACTGGCCCGGCGTCACCGCCCGCTGGGGTTCATCGAAGGTTACCCGGACGCCGTCATTTTCGTCCGCTTCCACGCGGCAGGGCTGATCCGGTTGGCGGTAGCGGGTTTTGGCCGTGACCTTTACCGGCCACTGCGCGGGCGGTCCGGCTACCCAGTGCATGGGGCCGGTGGTCAGGCGGGTGCTGAACAACAATGGGTGATCATGGCCCTGGACGGCCACCAGCACATTGCGCTCGAGATCCTTGGCGGCCACATACCAGGGCGCGGAGCCGCCGCCGGAGCGTCCGCCAATGCCCAGCCCCTGACGCTGGCCCAGAGTATGGAACATGAGCCCGTCATGCTCGCCGATAACCCGGCCGTTTTCATCCTCGATGGGGCCGGGCTGGGCTGGAATATAGTGCTCCAGAAAATCCTTGAAACGGCGCTCGCCGATAAAGCAGATGCCGGTGGAGTCCTTCTTGTCGTGATTGGCGAAGCCCTGTTCGCGCGCGATCGTGCGTACCTCGCCCTTGTCCAGATCGCCCAGCGGAAAAAGCGTGCGGGCGAAGCGTTCACCGTCCACCGCGTGCAGGAAATAGCTCTGGTCCTTGTTCCGGTCCCGGCCGCGCAGCAGGCGGGCGGCTTCGCCGCTGTATTCCGCGCGCGCATAGTGACCCGTGGCGATGGCATCGGCGCCCAGGCTCGCGGCATGATCCAGGAAGGCGGCGAACTTGATTTCCTTATTGCACAGAATATCCGGGTTGGGGGTACGCCCGGCCCGGTATTCGGCCAGGAAGTGTTCGAAGACCCGGTCCCAGTATTCCTCGGCGAAGTTGATGGTGTGCAGTTCAATGCCCAGCGCGCCCGCCACCTGGGTGGCGTCCATGAGGTCCTCGCGCGCGGTGCAGTATTCCTCGCCGTCCGCCTCGTTCCAGTTCTTCATGAACAGGCCTTCGACCCGGAAACCGGCGTCCAGCAGCCGCCAGGCGGCCACGGACGAATCCACGCCGCCGGAAAGACCCACGATGACCCGGGTGTCTTGCGGTGCTTTGTCGAAGGGCGTCGTGATCATCGTTGCTGCAGGGGCCAGGGATGCTGGTAAATGGCGTCCAGAGGGAGCCGCTGTCCGGCGTGATAATCGCGGACGCATTGCGCCACCAGGGGACTGCGGTGTTCGGCGGCCGCTTCGTCCAGTTCCCGCGGGTTCAGCCAGAGTGCTTCAATGATGCCGTCGTCGAGACGCTGCTGTTCGTCACGGCTCACCGGTTCACCGATAAAGCAGTAGCGGTGGTAGACCCCGGCGCCGGGCGCGGGCTGAAAGATATAGACGCCCAGCCAGCCGGTGATCTCCACGCGCCAGGCGGTTTCCTCCAGGGTTTCGCGGAAAGCGGCCTGGGTGAGCGACTCGCCGTGTTCCACATGACCCGCCGGCTGGTTGATGACGACGTCGCCGTTCTGCTGTTCACGCACAAAGAGCAGGCGCTCGTCCTGTTCCACCACCGTGGCCACGGTAATGCGGGGCTCGAAACTGTTCATGGACAGGCCACCTTGAAAACTGATTCAGCGCCTCGGGGGCGGCTTGCAAAAAGGGGGTGCGAATGGTAACCCGGCGGACGCTGCGGGAACAGGACCCGGAGATGGACGAAAAAAACCAGTCCAGCTGATTTCCCGGGTCAGGCATGCACTGTTCGGCGATGATATACTCGCCCGCGAATTGCGGACGGCGCAGGCCCGTGGCCGGCTCCCGCACCTCACAGGCCGCAGATTTTGTTGCCCGGCAACGGCGCCGGGTTCAACCCGGCGGCGACCCGGGCGTGGTGCATCCACCGCGCTGTGCAGAATTACTTGTTATTCCGGAGGGAGTTGAATAGATGGGATATGAGAAGATCACCGTCCCGGTTGATGGCGACAAGATCACGGTCAATGCGGATCTGTCCCTGAATGTGCCCAACCATCCCATTATCCCCTATATCGAGGGTGACGGCGTGGGCGAAGACATTACACCCACCATGCAGAAAGTGGTGAATGCCGCCGTCGAAAAGGCCTATGGCACCAAGCGCAGCATTACCTGGATGGAGATCTTCTGCGGCGAGAAGGCCACCAAGATGTACGGTCCGGACACCTGGCTGCCGAACGAGACCCTGGAGGCACTGCGCGAATTCCTGATCGGCATCAAGGGACCGCTGACCACCCCGGTGAGCGGCGGGTATCGTTCGCTGAACGTGGCCCTGCGCCAGGAGCTGGATCTGTACACCTGCATGCGCCCGGTCCGGTGGTTCGAAGGGGTGCCCAGCCCGGTGCGGCATCCGGAGCTGACGGACATGGTGATCTTCCGGGAGAACTCCGAGGATATATATGCGGGCATTGAACGGCCAGCCGACAGCCCCGAGGCAACCAAACTGATCCGCTTCCTGCGCGAGGAAATGGGC
>CAZHGU010000200.1:0-3749 GCA_964532105.1 uncultured Alcanivorax sp.
GCGCACATCGGCAAAGCCCACGCGGGCGGGTATGCCCAACGCGCGGCAGGCGGCGGCCAATAGCACCGCCTTCGGCACACACCAGGCCCGACTCTTCTCTAATGTGGCGCTCGCGCGCATGCCCTCCACCGTGGCGGATAACTCGTAGGGGTCGTAGCGGATCCCGTCGCGCACGGCGTAGTACAACGTCACGGCCCGTTCACGGTCCGTATCCCCTGAGCCTGCATGTTCTTCGGCAAAGGCACGCACACGCTCATGATCGGCATCCATCAACGGCGTGGCCGTGAGACTGCCTTCATCGGGAGCTTGATCAGTCAAATCCATAGCCCAAGCCTAGCGTTCCCCCTCCATACCCGCCATGACCAATCCGCCCACCATAGGAGACCTCCCTGCCTCAATCCGATTCCAGAGACTCTGGAAGGTCGAGGCAGGGATTACCCAGAGGGCACGATGGCCTCTCCCACAAGCCGCCTTGCACTTCATGCCTGGTTCCTTCCTGTGGGAGGGGCATCCTTGCCCCGACCCGATTCCAGAGGCTCCTCCCCCTTGAAACCCCGATAGTCATCCCCAATCAACCTGATTGTCGCAGCCGCATGCATGTCCGCGGGAAGCGGACTATCATGCTTGCTGTCGTGAATTCGAATTCACCGCAAGCAAACTGGAGAGGTAATTATGGGCGTACTCGTAGGCAAACCCGCACCGGATTTCACGGTCCCCGCCGTAAAGGGCGACGGGTCCATTGTTGATGAATTTACCCTGTCCGAGCAGATCAAGGGCAAGTACGCGGTCATTGTGTTCTATCCGCTGGACTTCACCTTTGTCTGCCCGTCCGAGCTGATTGCGCTGGACAAGCGCATGGACGCATTCAAGGAGCGTGGCGTGGAAGTGATCAGTGTTTCCATTGACAGCCACTTCACCCACAACGCCTGGCGCAACACCTCCGTGGACGACGGCGGCATTGGTCCCGTTCGCTTCCACATGGCGGCGGACATGAACCATGACATCTCCCGCGCCTATGATGTCGAGTCCGAAGGCGGCATGGCCTTCCGCGGCACCTTCGTGATCGACGACAAGGGCGTGATTCGCAGCGAGATCGTCAATGACCTGCCCATCGGCCGGAACATCGACGAAGTGATCCGTCTGGTCGACGCCGTGCAGTTCCACGAGGAAAACGGCGAGGTTTGCCCGGCCGGCTGGCAGAAGGGCGATCAGGGCATGGACGAAAGCCCCGAAGGCGTGGCGAACTATCTGTCCAGCAACGCCGACAAGCTCTGAAAAGGAGCAAGGCGCAAGGAACAAGGCGCAAGAAAAAGGGCCGGCGTTTTCGCCGGCCCTTTCTTTTTGTGCCAGGCAGGTCTGCGGGGGATGTTCAGAATGTGTGCTATTCGGCCATACGAAAAAATTGCTGTTGTTGACTGTCCGTATCGGGTTCACAGTAATTTCGGGACTCTCAATCCTGCGTATGGCCATGCGTGTACTCGGTCTGGCATTCATCTCCCTGATTCTGTCGGCGTGTTCGGAGGAGCCGCGGGATGAGCAATCGTCGTCCGGCGTCGACTGGCGCGACCCCGTGCGTGTTGCGAGCGGCGAGGGGCATAAGGGCCCCTGGCGGATGAATGAGTCGGATTTTCGCTATGTGGATGATCCGACCGTGGCTTTCTTTTCCGATGGGGATATCGGTGTCGCCTGGGTCGACCAGGCGCGCCAGAATCTGTATTTCCAGCGCTTCCGTGACGGCCGCCCGCAGTTCGAAACGCCGGTGAATGTCTCGCGCAGCTCCGAAACCTTCTCCTGGCTGCCGCGAATGCGGATCACCGACGATAACCATGTTCTGATCCTGTGGCAGGAGATTGTCTTCTCGGGGGGATCGCACGGGGGCGAGGCCTTTTTCGCGCGCTCGGTCGACGGGGGGCGCAGTTTCGAGGCGCCGCAGAATCTTTCCAGCACCACCCATGGCGTCGGCAAGGGGCGGCTCACGCGGCGACTCTGGCACAACGGCAGTCTGGCGCTCGCCGTGGCTCCGGGTGGCCGGGTTTATGTCGCCTGGACGGAGTATGAGGGGCCGTTGCGGCTAATCCGGTCCAGCAACGGTGGCCGGGATTTCAGTGATCCGCAACTGATCGCGGGGGGCGGGAATGCACTGCCGACCCGCGGGCCCAGTCTGGCCGTGGGACCGGAGGGACGGCTGCATCTTGTCTGGGCCGTCGGCGAGGATCCCGAGGCCGATATCCGCTACACCGCCTTCCGGCCGGGGGAAGGGGCCAGCGTCGAGCCGCGCCGAATTGCGGCCGGACCCGACCACGCCGATGCACCCAAACTGGCCGTAGCCGCCGATGGCACCGTTCACCTGAGCTGGATGGCGAGCGACGACTCGTCGGCAACCTATGACATTCGGTACAGCCGCAAGGCGGCCGGCGTTGACACTTTCGCCGCGCCCGCCACCATTTCCCGGCCGCTACCCAATGGTTTCACCCAGGCGCGCTTCCCGTACCTGGAACTGGACCAGAACGGCCATCCTCATCTGCTTTTCGAACTTTTCCGCAACGGCGCCCATTCCAGTGAAGGCCTCGCCCGGGTGCGCTCCACGGATCACGGGGCCAGCTTCGGCCCGCCGAGACGGGTACCACGCGGCGGAGACACAGGAGCTGGCATCAACGGCAGCCTGCAAGGCCAGCTCATGGACAAGCTGGCCCTTTCCGGCGAAGGCCGCATCGCGGTGGTCAACAGCACTTTCGTCCGGGGCGAGCGCAGCGATGTCTGGCTGATGCGCGGACGGCTTCGCTAGCACCCTTCCTGCCCCCGGCGGTCGAGGATGAGCTTCAATACATGTCGGTTTCGCCGCTCGTGTCCGCCACCAGGGTCGGAGGCAGCTCCGATGGCGGCGGGGGCGGCCAGCCGCCCAGGTCGCGCCAGTGATTGACCAGGGTGCAGAACAGTTCCGCGGTTCGGGTGGCGTCATAGAGCGCGGAGTGAGCTTCCTGCTGGTCGAAGGGGATGCCCGCCATTTCACAGGCGCGTGCCAGCACGGTCTGACCCAGCGTCAGCCCGGCCAGGGAGACGGTGTCGAAACACGAGAATGGATGGAAGGGGTCGCGTTTGATTCCGGCGCGGGCTACCGCTTCCTTGACGAAGCCCTGGTCGAAAAAAGCGTTATGGCCCACCAGTATGGCCCGAGTGCAGTCATAATTGCGCACGGCCCGACGCACCGGCCGCAGGATATCGGTCAGCGCGCGTTCTTCGGCCACGGCACCGCGCAGCGGATTGGCCGGATCGATGCCGGTGAAATCCAGCGCCGCCTGCTCGATATTGGCCCCCTCGAAGGGCTCCACATGATGATGGAGCCGCTCGCCTGGATATAGCCGGCCGTCGTCGTCCATGTCGATGAGGACCGCGGCGATTTCCAGCAGGGCATCCGTGCGGCTGTTGAAGCCGCCGGTTTCCACGTCCACGACCACGGGCAGAAAGCCGCGGAATCGGCGGGCCATCCGGGGTTGGTCTTCGCTCATGGGGGCTCCGGCGCATTGGGCCGCTCATGCTACCGAAAACGCGGCGGCCATGACAGGCGCCTGTGATTCCGGGTTACAATGCGCGGCTATCGCTCACGGGCCCAGGAGTTACCCAATGTCGCGGATCAACAAAGTCGTACTGGCCTATTCCGGGGGGCTGGACACCTCGGTGATCGTCAAATGGCTGCAGGAAACCTACGATTGCGAGGTGGTCACCTTTACCGCCGATATCGGTCAGGGCGA